>NZ_CP031727.1:1500000-1735000 GCF_008806955.1 Cellvibrio sp. KY-YJ-3
TCTCTTCGTGCAGCGCGCGGGCAACAAGCTCTTTGCCTGTGCCGGTTTCGCCATGGATCAATACAGTGGCGTTGGTGGGGGCGATTTTATGGATGCGGTTGTACAGGTCCTGCATCACATCGCTGGTGCCAATCATGCCGGCAATGGTAGTACTTGCAGTTTGGGTGCTGTTGGCGGCCTTATTTGCCGCTTTGGCTTTGCCGATTACGCGTTTAACGGCATTAACCATCTCGTCGTGGTCGAAGGGTTTGGCGATATAGTCCACTGCGCCCATGCGCATGGAGTCTACTGCTGAGCGCAAGCTGGCATAGCTGGTCATGATGAGTACGGGAGTATCACCTGCCAATTTGATCAGGTCGGTGCCCGGTGCACCTGGCAAGCGCAGGTCGCTGACTATTAGATCGAAATCCTTGAGTTGGAATTTGGACGTGGCCTCTTTGACTGACGGCGCTTCGCTGACCTCGTACTGGTTGCGCTCAAGCAGTTTGCGCAGCGCGGTACGGATGATGGTTTCGTCTTCAACAATCAGAATCTTACTCATAGCTATCCGGGTCTTGCGTTAAGTGTTACTGGTCAATAGCTTGCAAAATAGTCTTGCAAGTCGCTGGTTTTGTTCACTTTCCAGGTCAGGCATCCATGAATGAATCCAGATGGCGCGGCAGTGTAATCTCAAAACGGGCGCCGCGATTGTGAACGGTATCGGCGGGGCTGATGATGTCCATATGGCCGCTATGGTCTTCAATAATGCTGTAGACCATGGCCAATCCAAGCCCTGTACCTTCACCGGGTTCTTTGGTGGTGAAGAAGGGTTCGAGAATGCGCTCAATCAGTTCGGGCGGAATACCATGCCCCTCATCGGTAACAAAAACTGTTACCGAATCCTCATCTTCGTTACTTTCAAGCATAACACGCCCTTGCTCCGGGCTGGCATCCCGTGCGTTAGATAAAAGGTTTATAAAAACCTGAATCATCCGCTGTGCATCGCCGGCAATAATGGCGGTTTTGGGGATGTCATTGCAAAACAGTACCTGGTTTTTATCCTTTTGCAGCGAGAGCAGGTGGATGGCTTCATTGGCGCAGTCGCGCAGGGAGACGGCTTCAAATTCGGTCTTGCTGGCGTGACCGGCGTGGGAGAAGCTCACCAGCGATTGCACAATACGGCCGACGCGGTCGGTCTGGCTAAGGATCTGCTCCGCGGTTTCCAACACTTCCGCAGGGTCGGTGGAATCGTACTTCAAATTTTGCGCGAGGCAGGCGATACCAGTGATTGGGTTGCCAATTTCATGGGCGACACCCGCCGCGAGACGACCAACCGACGCGAGCCGCTCCGAATGCACTAGCTCTTGCTCCAATAATTGGGTCTCGGTCACATCTTCCAGCAGCATTACCTGGTCGTACACGCCCGCCGTAATGGTGCCTTCAATATTGGCTTTGTGCAGGCTGATCCAGTGTGGGCGATTGTCCAGCTCTATCTCGCGGCGATAGAAATGCGGCTCGTTGCTTTGGCTGAAGTCGATTAATAGGCTGCACCAGGGTTCGGGAATATCCTCCAGATAGGAACCCGTAACATCGCCGCTGGGGATGCCCGTCAATTCCGCCATGGCGCGGTTCCACATCAGCACTTCCATGTCGCGCCCGAGCGAGCAGACCGCCATCGGCAATTCTTCCAGGGTTTTGCGGTGATAGAGACGCAAGGTATTGAGTTCCGCTGCCATACCGGTGAGGTGTTCGCGGTATTCAGAGAGGCGGCTTTCAATCAGGTTGATGTCCACGGTGTTGTGGGTTTCGGCCACTACATGGGGGATGTACTTGTCCATAATCTCGCTGGCGACGTGAATCCCCATCAGGCTCGACAGGTTGCCCTCGATCTGGTCGCGCAGGCGACGCAGGGCGTAGGGGCGGCGTTCGTCGATACCCAAACTCAGTTCTTTGAGGGCGATATCCACCTCGCGACTGGCGGTAACTTTGCCTAACGGTTTGGCAAGACGATGTTTGAATTCGGCGGCGGAGTGTACATCCAGCGCCTGGCGCACCGGGTGGCTCAGTTCATCAGCAGCACAGACATCGGCGCTGTATTGTTCGTCTTCCGTCTGGGTGGTTGCCAGGGATATCAATACAAAACAGAGCGTATTCAAACTGATCGAAATCAGGGTGACTTGGCTCCAGTATTCAATCCCTACCGGAATCGTCCAGTCATTAAAAGGAAGCGGGACAAACTCCAAGCCGGTCAACATGGGTAACAGCAGGCCTATAGCCCACACGCTGGTGCCGACAGCCAAACCGGCGATCACCCCGCGTCGGTTCCCCTTGCTCCAAAATACAATCGCAAAGGTGGCGGGCAGGAATTGCAAGGTTTCGATAAACGCAGTCATGGCTAAATGGGCGAGGCTGAAGCGGTTATCCAGAATCCAGTACAGCAGGTAAGCCCCGAGGAATATCGTGGCGATCAAAATCCGCCGCAGCCAGATGAGCTGGCTGTAGAGGTCGGTACGGGTGCGTAATTTCAGGCTTGGCAGCAACCAGTGGTTCATCACCATGGTTGAGAGCGCCAGAGAAATCACCACCATCGCCCCGGTTGCCGCCGACAAGCCACCAATAAAGGCGAGCAAGGTCAGCCCCGGCGAGTTGAACAAAATAGGAATACCCAGGGTGTAGTACTGCGGCGGTAATGGTACCGAGAGTTCAGTGCCTGCCCAGAGAATCGGGAAGATGGGTAGTGCCATCAGCAGCAGGAATAAGGAGAAGGCCCAGGTCACGGTATGCGAATTGCGCATCAGCGGGTTTTCTGCCAATCCCAAATGGAAGATATGGGGCATGGTAACGGCGGTGGCAACAAAGACCAGCAGCAAGGTGTGGGCCGAGTCGGTATGGATGGGGCTGTGCAGCAGTGCGAGATTTTCCGGGTGATCCAACAGCCATTGATCCAATCCTTCCAATCCGTCAAATACACCAAATACGGCCACCAGGCCGATGGCGCAGAGGGCACACACTTTGATCAGTGACTCAAAGGCCATGGCGGTAATCAGGCCGCGGTGTTGGTCGCGATTGGCGCCGAAAGAAATGGTAAAAAAGGCCAAAATGGCGCAGTAGCACAGCGCCATTAAATCCTTGAAGGTTAGACCCGTGCCCTGCAGCGGCAGCGCGGGGTTACCGCTTACAGTGAGGATATGCATGGTGTCGGCAATCGCCTGAATTTGCAGTGCCATCAGCGGCAAAATACCGCACAGCATACAAAGGGTGGTTAGTGCCCCAACGCTGTGGCTGTGGTAGCGAAATACCAGCAGGTCGGCCAGCGAATGCACTTGATGGCGGCGGGCCAGTTCTGCCAAGGGCGCCAGCGCCACGGGGGCAAACAAAAATAATGCACCGGTGCCGATGTAATAAGCCAATGCACCGTAACCGTATTGAAAGGCGAGATCGATTACCCCGTAAAACGCCCAGGCGCTGGCAAAAATACCCAGCGACAAAATATAAGTGATGGGGTGGGAGGTGACTGCTTCGGGAATCCAACCGCGCTCGGTGATATAGGCAATGCCAAATAGCAACAATAGATAGCAGAGACCGATTAGCGCCACTTGGCTGAGATCAAATGTCATTGGGTGATGTTCTTATAGGTAGTTGGTTTCAATTCGGTTAGATCGCGCTTCCGGTGTTAATCAAAGTCGTGATAGTTCTTGCGTCGGGTCTGCATAATAAAAGCCACCACTATTACCCCAACCCACACAATATAGGGCCGATACCAGGCGCCTTGGGGGTCGAGAATCCAATTGAACAAGCTGGGTGAAAATATGTAGGCCACCAGCAGGAGCAAGATAACCAGGCGTTGATTGTTCATAAGTCTGTTTCCTGTTAGCGCTGACCTGCGAGCGGGTGCATAGTGATGGCTTGTAGCGCTGTGGTTGGCCGGTGGTCAATTGGTGTTGTTATTCTTCTTGGTACAGATGGCCAAGGCCGGTAATCACATGGCGTCGCCAATGGGTTTGTGCCCAGCTGAGTAGTTCGCTGGTAGAGGCGCGCGCCAAATCAACAGGGGGATTCTGCCCTAAAAAGCCTAGCCCATGCCACAGATTCCTGCTCGCTTGTGCTGAGTCGATAGCCTTGGCGTGATTTTGTTTGCTTAGCTTCTGACCATTAGATTGTAGCGCGAGTGGCACATGGCCAAAGGCGGGCGTTGGTGCATCGAGCAAGTTGAACAGAAATAGCTGGCGTGCGGTCACCTCCAGTAGATCGCTGCCGCGAATAATATGGGTGATTTGTTGGTGGATATCGTCCACCACTACCGCCAGTTGATAGGCATAAAAGCCATCGCGCCGCTTGAGGATTTGATCGCCCGCCTGGGTGCGCAGGTTTTGGGTTTGCTGCCCTTGGATCAAATCCTCAAAAGTCACCCACTCAGTCTGTGGGCGATGGGGAATGTCGTAGAGTTTCAGGCGAATGGCGTAGGGCTTGGCAATATCCACTTGCCGGTGGCGACAGCGGCCATCGTAAATACCGCCCATCGCTGCTAATTCCTGACGCGAGCAACCGCAGGGGTAGGCCAGATTTTGGGCGATCAACCACTCTAGGGTCTCCTGATAAGACTGATGGCGCGCGCTTTGGTAGAGCACTTGTTCATCCCACTGCAAACCGTGGTCTTCGAGTGTCTGCAAAATCAGGCTGGCAGCGCCGGGTTGTTCGCGCGGCGGGTCCAAATCCTCCATGCGTACCAACCATTGGCCATGATTGGCTTTGGCATCGAGATAACTGGCAAGCGCGCTGACCAGTGAGCCGAAATGCAGTGGGCCGCTGGGAGATGGGGCAAAACGTCCGCGATAGCGGGTGTTATCAAGCTTGGATGGCGTAACGCTGGGATCTATAGAGGGAGTGGCAGACATAATAAAAGAGGCGGGTGGCCCCGCCTCCGGCAAATCGGCCTTAGCCGCCGATTTGTTTTTCTTTGATTTCGGCGAGGGTTTTGCAATCCACGCACAGGGTAGCGGTTGGGCGCGCTTCAAGGCGACGAATGCCAATCTCTACGCCACAGGCATCGCAGTAGCCATAATCGTTGTTCTCGATCAGCTCCAGGGTGCTGTCAATCTTTTTAATTAATTTGCGTTCGCGGTCGCGGGTGCGCAGTTCGAGGCTGAATTCCTCTTCCTGGCTGGCGCGGTCGGCGGGATCGGGGAAGTTAGCCGCTTCGTCTTTCATGTGGCTAACGGTGCGATCTACTTCTTCCATCAATTCTGAGCGCCAGTTGAGCAGCAATTGTCTGAAGTGCAGCTTCTGGTTGTCGTTCATATACTCTTCACCTTTTTTCTCCACATAGGGAGTGAAAGGGCGGAGTGCGAAGGTTTCAGTAGAGGGAGATTTTTTCGCCATATGTAGCGCCTCGTAAGACATCCTGGATCATCGATCATCTGCACCAGGGGGTGGGCAGAATTAGAAGGGGGAGCAAGCTATCAGATAACAAATGCGAGTGCTAGCGTTTTTTCGCAGCTTTTGGCGCCGTTAGCTGTGTTGGCTTGAATCCTGTCCCGGGTTTTGTCCTAAACAAAAACTATAGCCGCAAAATGGTGCATTTGTGGTTCAATTTGCCACTTTTTTGTCACCTTATCGTTACACATCTGGCGTTAATTTATGGATCAGCAATCCGTTATACCTGTGTTTTACCCCGCGCAATTACTCAAGCGCTATAAACGGTTTCTCGCTGATGTGCGTCTGCCCGATGGCAGCGAAATCACTATTCACTGCCCCAATACCGGCTCGATGAAAAACTGTGTGCTGCCCGACAGCCCCTGCTGGTATTCAGTATCCGCCAGTAAAACCCGTAAATACCCGCAGACCCTGGAAGTAGTCAGCACGCCCGGCGGGCATCTGGCCGGTATCAATACCGCGCGCACCAATGAACTGGTGGGGGATGCGTTGGCGGTGGGGGTGATCCGCGAGTTGCAGGGTTACACGGCGATAAAACGCGAGGTGGTCTACGGCGATGAAAAATCGCGCATCGACTTTTTATTGTCAGGTCACCCGCAGGATGCGCGCCTCTGCTATCTGGAGGTAAAAAACGTCACTTTGATGGAAACGGAAGGGCAGGGTTATTTTCCCGATGCCGTGAGTGAGCGCGGCAGCAAACATTTGCGCGAATTGATGTTAATGGTGGCGCAGGGGCATAGAGCCGTATTGCTATTTTGTGTGCAGCATACGGGTATTCAACAGGTGAGCCCGGCGGATCATATCGACCCGGTTTATGGTGCGACTTTGCGCGCGGCGATAGCGGCCGGTGTGGAGGTAATCGCCTATGCGGCACAGATTAAGCCTGCACAGGGGCTCATAGTGTTGGATCAGTCGCTGCCGGTGCTGTATTAGCTTTTTTACCGCCAAAATTGATCACCGCTACTGCGCCTAAAATCAGAATAGTGGCGCTGAGCTCCGGCCAGCCGGGTTCTTCGCCCAGCAAATAAATGCTGGAGACCACCCCGATCAAGGGCGTCATCAGTGACGAGAGCGATGACACGCTCACCGGCACTAGCGTCACCAGGCGCACCCAGGCCCAGTAACAAAACATAAACGCGAAAAATACGTTGTACACCACGCCCCAGAGCGCGAGTGTGGAGGGCATGTGTTGTGGGGGGCCGTCTACCAGTGCGGCGGCGACCATAATGGGCAGGCTGGCGAGCAGCAGTAACCAGCCGGTGAGTACCACCGTGTTGAGCGGGATCTGCCAGAGTTTCATCAGCACAGTGCCAGCACCCCAGGACCAGGCGGCGGCAATCATCAGTAGCGCACCTACCAGCAATTGCAGGTTAAACGGGCCACTAAACCAGGCGATCAAGGATTCGCTCATCAGCGCGGCTATGCCACCAATCCCCAGTAACAGCGCACAACCAATTCGCAGGGTGAATTTGTCCTGCAGCACCCACACCGACAGCAGCACCGTCCAGATGGGCATGGTGTAACCCAGCAGTGCGGAGCGCCCGGCGGGCAGCAAGCTCAGGCCGTAGGTTGCCATTACATTCCAGCCGACGATATTGAGCAGGCACACCCACAGCAGTTTTTTGACATAACCCTTGGGCAGTGCCAGCGACAAACCTGACGCCCGCGCCAGCCCGAGAATGCCCAGCCCCCCAAAAAACAGGCAAAAGGCGCGAAAAGTCAGCGGTGGAATTTCGCTGATGATGAATTTCATGATGGGCCAGTTAATGCCCCAGCCAATGGCCAGACCAATTAACAATAAAATGCCTTCAATAGAAAGGCGCTGAGAGTGGGGCATGGGTATCGCTTATCGGTCGTGAGGGCTGAATAGAGTGAATTAAGGTGCCGTGGCTGGTGGGAATTGGCCAAGCAGTTGCGCCATGGTCGCCCCCAATTTTTGCTCGGCGCTGAGAGAGAACTGAATCAGTGGAATGCCTTCCGCGCTGCCGCGCCAAATCAAAGTGTTGTCGCTGGCGCGGGTAACGTCGATCAGCATCACGCCTTCCTGTTTGCCTCTATTGAGCAGTTGCGATGTGCCCAAGCCAACACTGCCATTGCGCCCAATCGGCATGCCAATACCTATACCAATACTGCTATTGCCACCTTTGCTTTGGCGCGCAAATACTTGCATATCCAGAAGTAAATCGGGCTTGTCGTGCGTGCGCGCAAAACCTTGCGCGGCTAATTGATTGTCTGCCAAACGCTCAAGTAACGCTGGATCGGTTCCGCCAATGTCAACCGTTACGGCGCGCCAGCTATAGGTTTTCAGATTGTTAAAATCGGTTCCCGATTTGTAATCATTCGCGTAATGGACATTGGCGCAGCCGCTGAATAGGAGCCCAGCGACAATAGCGAACAGGGCGTAAAAGCGAGCGTGAAGTTGGCGCATGTGGAGTCCCTTTGATGGCGGAATGTAGGGCATCAGTATACTCCGCTGTTTTTGTAATAAATGTGTGAATTTGCAAAAAAGCGCTGCCTCACGCAGACTTGGCCGGTTAATTGCGTCGATTTTTTTGTTGTCGCAGGTTTTGTTATTTCAGCTTCAGGCCAAAGGAGTTTTTGTGGATTTCGTTCTTGTAATAAAAGCGATTGTGATGGGTATTGTCGAGGGAGTTACCGAACTATTGCCTATATCCAGTACCGGCCATTTAATTCTTGCCGCGGATATGATGAATTTTCTGGAGAACGAGAAGCGCACCGTTTTTGAAATTTTTATCCAAATGGGCGCCATGCTTGCAATTGTGTGGGAGTATCGGCGCAAAATTTTTGGCAGTTTGGGCGGTGTGGTTCGCCCGGGTATTGAGCGTAATCTTTACGTCAACGTGGCGCTGGCATTTTTTCCGGCAGCGCTGATCGGCTTTTTGCTCAGCGATTTCATCATGACCTATTTGTTCAGCCCTTATGTGGTAGCAAGTGGATTTATTGTGGGTGGTTTGGCGATTATCTGGGTAGAAAAGTTTGCTTACGCGCCGCGCATTCAAGAGATGGATGACCTGAGTTACAGGGATGCGCTGAAAGTGGGTTTGTGCCAATGTTTGGCGTTAATTCCCGGCACTTCGCGCTCGGGTGCCACAATTATCGGTGGTATGTATTTCGGTTTATCGCGCAAGGCCTCCACCGAATTTTCCTTTTTTCTCGCGATTCCCATGATATCGGCAGCATCGCTTTACAGCTTATGGGGCGCACGTGAACAATTGGAGTGGAGTGATGCAGGTATTCTGGCTGTCGGGTTTATCACCGCGTTTATTGCTACCTTTGTGGTGATGCGCGCATTGTTAATTTTTATTAGCAAGCACACCTATATCGCTTTTGCCTGGTACCGCATTGCCTTTGGTATTCTGATATTGATTACGGCATATACCGGGGCGATAAGTTGGAGCCATTGATTTATCTGCCGATAATTTGCTGAATACGTATGTAAGCCCTGCTGTGGAACCGCCGGGCTTGTTACTATCTGGGTATTCCTTGATCGGGTCTGCCCATGAAAATAATGTTAAACCTCCTTATTTCGCTGCTCTTTTTGAATGGATGCGCAACGCCCTCATTGCATTCCAACGCCACTGCTGCACAGTCGCGTATTGATTACCTCAATGCGTTTTCCTCGCGCTATGTCATACCGCGCAATGTAGAAGTCTGGTTGCCGCGCCAGTATTTTTTAACTCCCAATACTGCTTTGCCCGTGCTCTATATGCACGATGGCCAAAATTTATTTAGCCCGCACAGCGCCAATTTTGGCGTAGCGTGGGAGGTGGATGATATTGCCCAGCGGTTAATGGATGAAGGCAGGATAAAACCGGCAATTATTGTGGGTATCTGGAGTACGCCACAGCGGCGGATGGAATATTTTCCCGAACGTGCGGCGAGTTATTTTTCGGCGCAGGATGAAACCGTCATTGAAAAACTCAAACTGCATTTAGGTGAAGGAAAAAATAGCGAGTATCGGGCTGATGACTATTTGAAATTTATCGTACAAGAATTAAAACCCTATATCGATACTCACTACCGCAGCTTGCCTGAACGCGAAAATACACTCATTGCAGGTAGTTCTATGGGTGGTTTAATTTCACTGTATGCGCTCAGTGAATACCCGCAGGTATTTGGTAGCGCGGCAGGTGTGTCTACCCATTGGCCACTATTCTTTAATAATGAGCAGATGGGGCCTGCTGAAAAGCTGCGTGATTATCTGCGCGATTATTTTCCTGTGGCGGGGCAGCATCGTATTTATTTTGATTTTGGTACCGCGACGCTGGATCAGTATTACGAAGTGCATCAGCTTCAGGTTGATAACATTATGCGCGCCAAAGGTTATGTGCAGGGGCGCGATTGGGTAACCAAAAAATTCCCCGGTGCTGAACACAATGAGCAAGCTTGGCAAGCACGCGTGGATACCATTCTGCAATTTTTGTTAAAACCCTAAACGCGATTCTTTAGTGTTTACCGGAAAGCAACCCGCGCGATTCGGTATCCCTGAAAAAGCGCCGCTCTTCATCTTGCAGCTGATGCAGTTTTTCTTTATCCAGAGTGCGATTGGTGTTGTTGATATCGGTCCATGCATATTGTTTGCCCGTGCTGCGATCCAACACGGTGCCGTCAACCCAGTAGGCATTATTGTAGTAAGACGACATCACCAGGCTGCGGTTTTCGGGCAGGGAAAATAAATTTGTTCCGGTGCTATAGGCTTCGCGGGCGGTATCGCAGCCGAGCACTTCTTGCATCAGCGTAGGTACAACATCCTGATGGCTGGACACCCTGGTTTCATGCCGGGCAAGTTTTTGTCCGGGAGCGTGTACCAGCAACGGTGTATGGGTTTGCCAGCGGGTAAAGTTGCTGCCATGGCCCCAGAACCCAGCTTTGTTTTCATTAAATTCTTCCGCGTGATCGCCGGTAATAATTACCCAGCTATTTTCCAATGCGCCGCTTTTTTCAAGGTGATTGAGAATTTCCCCGAGTAGATGATCTACATAGAAAAGGCTGTTGTAGTAATCATTTTTGTAGGGCGTGTTGTCTGCCTGTTTATTAAATGCATAACCTCCTTTTACGCTAGGCAATGGCGTAAAGCGGGCAAACTTTTTGGGGTATTTATAGGGCGAGTGAGACGAGGTTAAAAATACAAAATCAAACCGCGGCTGCGTGCTTGTTTGTTGGCGCTCCTGTTGTTGCAAAAATTTTGTTACCACTGCTGCATCTGTTTTGGCTTGATAAAAATCCGATTCCGGCACGCGCGGGAAAATCAAACTGCGCATGGCAAAACGATCCAGATTGGAGTTGGTGAAAATTCGTTGTTCAAAACCCTGTGCGGCCAGCCTTTCAGTAAATTCACTGGGGTTAGCTGCAGGGGTTGCTTTAAATGCCGGGTAATAGCTGGCGTGCAGCCCATAAAAAAGACTAAACAGCCCAGGTATGGTGGCGGAACCACCGGAAATATGCTGATCAAAGTGCGTGGCTTTTTTACTAAAGCGCGCAACATTAGGCATGATTTCCGGTTGCAGTGCTGCGGCTTGCCAGCTCTCTACTACCAGCATGATAATGGATGGCGGCGAGGCTACTATTTCACACTGCAATGGCTCCAATGGATAACGCACTACACTTTTTTCCTGAATGGCGCTGCGGTTCATTGTGCCTTGTGTAGCGGGTAACAAACCGGGCAGGAGCTGTGTTAAGGCTTCAGCATGTTTGCTGCTGGTAATCGGGCGGTACACCGGCAGATAGGGGTTGATATAACTCACTTCCTGGCGATGATATTTATCAGCCCAGATGTTGAGTGATGAATTGCCTGCAAACAACACTATGATTGTGCAGCTAAGTAACGCTACAGGCCGCAAGCTTAATTTGTGGTGTTCGGATTTTTTATATACCCAGCGGCTTAGCAACCAACAGCCGGTCGCAATCAGTGCTGCCAGCGCGGCGGCCGATACCACAATAATATTGGGTAAGCCCAGGCCTTCAAAATCCATAAGAAACATTTCAATCATTATCCAATCTACATGAAACAGATAAAGGTTGAAGGTGGCGGCATCAACGCACAAATAAATTAACCACAGTGCCAGCAGCAGCGCATAGAGTGGGCGAGTCCAGCGCGTGCTGGCGAGCGGTGATAATACCAATGCAATAATGATAATGAGCAGCCCGTAATAGCCGAGACTGCTGTATAGATAGAGTTGTCCATGCAAGGTGTCGGGTGCGGGTATCATCCACCAATAACAGGCGATGGGTATTAGCGATAGGAGCAGCACTAGCAGTGTGAGGTAAGTGTGCGCAATGAAATACCTTTTTTTCATTTCTATAAGATCCCGATCTAACACTGGTTACAAAAAAGTCACACAAAAAACAGTTGCATAAAAAATAACTACACAAAAAACAGGCAAACGAATGCCCGGCCAGAGCTCGTAGGCTGGCGCATATCTGCGAGTTGTATTTGTTGTTATTAGGCGTGGGTTGTAATCAGCAATTGCTGCTCAACCATGAGAGGGTGCGCGCATCAAAAAAAATAACAGGCGCACGGAAAATTTATGTCAAGCTTAAATAAACAATATTGGGCGTTGTGCCGATATGAATTAATTGCTCTGTGGGTCAATCAATCGCACCACATTGGTGTTGGCTTCCCGGCTTTTGCCTGCGTGATGCAGTGCTTGTAAGTAGCTATCCCAAAGCTGCTGTTTGTTTACACCCAATTGATGTAAATATTCCCAAGTATAGATACCAGTGGCATGGCCATCATCAAATGTGAGCTTGAGTGCATAATTACCGGCGCGCTCAAGGTTCACTATGGCAACGGCTTTTTTACCGTATTGCAGAACCGCCTGCCCGGGCCCATGACCTTTTACTTCAGCGCTGGGTGAATGAACACGCAAAAATTCTGCCTCCAGTAAAAATTGTTCTGCACCATAATGCAGTTCTAATTGCTGGGAGTTTTTATGAAAGCGAATTTTGTCGGGAGTCATTGATTGGGGTATCTGTGATAGGCGGTATTACCACGCCATTTGTTACAAAATTCTTACTGATTCTTCTCTCTTGCGCAACTTACACTTGTCATAAAAACATCATGCCGCAATAACAGTCGCCATCTCAGGCTGACGATTATTGCGGCACTTAAAACAGTTTTTACAAAATAAAGCGGCTGAGGTCTTCGTTTTTGGCCAGTTCACCCAAGTGACTTTCCACAAACGCTGCATCTATTGTCACGCTGTTATTGCCATCACCGGCAGTGAAGGAAACGTCTTCCAGTAAGCGTTCGAGAATGGTGTGCAAGCGGCGCGCGCCAATATTTTCAGTGCGCTCATTCACTTCAAAAGCGGTTTCAGCAATGCGGCGAATACCGTCTTTGGTGAAGGTCACACTCACCCCTTCGGTTTTTAACAGCGCTTCCTGCTGCTCGGTGAGCGACGCGGTTGGCTCGGTGAGAATGCGTTCAAAATCATCGGGGGTAAGCGCTTGTAATTCCACGCGGATGGGCAAGCGCCCCTGTAATTCCGGAATTAAATCCGAGGGCTTGCTCAGGTGAAAGGCGCCCGAGGTAATAAACAAAATGTGATCGGTTTTAATCGCGCCGTGTTTGGTGGTTACCGTGCAGCCTTCAATCAGCGGCAGTAAATCGCGCTGTACGCCTTCGCGCGATACATCGGCCCCACTCACGTTGCCGCGCCGTGCAACCTTGTCAATTTCGTCGATAAATACAATGCCGTTTTGCTCGGCCGCTTCAATCGCCTGGGTTTTGATGTCTTCATCGTTGACCAGTTTTGCTGCTTCTTCATCCTGCAATTGTTTGAAGGCTTTTTTTACCGTGAGTTTGGCTTTTTTGGTTTTGTCGCGCCCAAGGGAAGAGAACATGCTCTGCAATTGGTTGGTCATATCCTCCATGCCCGGTGGCGCCATAATTTCTACGCCTACACTGGCGGCGGCCACATCAATTTCAATTTCTTTATCGTCCAGTTCGCCTTCGCGCAATTTTTTGCGGAAAATCTGCCGTGTACTCGACTCGTGTTTGCTCTCCTCTGCCGAGAGGTCGCGCGCGGGTGGCAGTAGCACATCCAGAATGCGCTCTTCGGCAGCTTCGGCAGCGCGGTGTTGCATGGCTTTCATAGCCTGTTCGCGGCGCATTTTAATGGCGACATCCACCAGGTCGCGAATAATGGATTCTACATCGCGGCCGACATAACCGACTTCGGTAAATTTGGTCGCTTCCACTTTGATAAACGGCGCATTGGCGAGTTTGGCCAGGCGGCGCGCAATTTCCGTTTTGCCGACGCCGGTTGGCCCAATCATCAAAATATTTTTTGGGGTAATTTCATTGCGCATCTCGGCAGGCACTTGCATGCGGCGCCAGCGGTTGCGCAGCGCAATCGCCACCGCGCGTTTGGCGTTGGCTTGGCCGACAATGTGTTTATCTAATTCGTGCACGATTTCGCGCGGAGTCATGGAGGACATAAAAAACTCTTAAAAGAATGAATTAAGCTCTTGAATAAATTAATAGTCGAGCACTTCGATGGTGTGAGTCTGATTGGTAAAGACACAGATATCGCCGGCGATTTTCAAGCCTTTTTCCACAATGCTGCGTGCATCCAATTGGGTGTTTTCGAGCAGCGCACGCGCGGCGGCTTGCGCGTAATTGCCGCCCGAGCCAATCGCAATTAAATCGTCTTCGGGTTGGATTACATCGCCATTGCCGGTAATTATCAGTGAGGCGTCTTTGTCGGCCACGGCGAGAAGTGCTTCCAGCCGGCGCAGGCTGCGATCGGTGCGCCAATCTTTGGCGAGTTCAACCGCTGCGCGGGTGAGTTGGCCATTGTGTGCTTCGAGTTTGGCCTCAAAACGTTCAAACAGGGTGAATGCGTCAGCGGTGCCACCGGCAAAACCGGCCAGTACCTGATTTTTGTAGAGGCGGCGCACTTTGCGCGCATTGCCTTTCATGACGGTATTGCCGAGCGACACCTGGCCGTCGCCGCCGATAACCACTTGCCCATCGCGGCGCACAGAGAGAATTGTAGTCACAGGACTTCCTATAAATGGGTTGGATAAGTTACGTGCTAGAAGTCAAAAAGTGGGGGCGGTGGCGCCTTTTTCAAGGCGCTCCGGTGGCGACGGGAATCAAAGAGGAAGGTTTACTTGGTTTTGGCGCGTTTCAATACCAGCGCATTGTATTGGTTGTTCACCAGTTGGCTGCGCGCGGTGCTCAGTTCGGCCTGGGTATTAAAGGGGCCAACCACGACGCGATGCCAAATCTCGCCTTTGCGGATTTCCACTTTTTCGATGCGTGCATCGAGGTTGATGAGAATCAATTGAGCCCGTAGTTTGTCGGCATCTTCCCCTTTGGGGAAAGAGCCTACTTGCAGTATGTATTCCTCTTTGCCCTGTTCCTGCGCCGGTTTTTCCTCGGCCATGGTTTCGCTGGCGGGCACTATGGTCTCGCTCTCCTGCAGCAACTTGTAGAAGTCAAAGCGCGGTTTGGGCGTTTTGTTCTCCTCCACTTTGGCTTTGGGCGGCTCTTTGGTTTCAGGGGTATTGGCGGGGTTTTTAATAAAGTAGAGGCTGGCCGCAAAGGCGCCAAAAACGACACCTGCCACAAAAAACAGCCAGCCAGGTGTCTGGCCAGTGCTAGTTGAATGGCGGCGTGCCGGGGCGCGGCTCTTTTTGGCGAAATCTCTACTCATGGGATCTGGGTGTCGGTGCTGGATCGAGGGCGCGATTGTAAAGGGATTGCGCGGGTGAGTCACTAAAGACGCGTTTAGCCCATCTCTTGCGGGTCCACATCAATCGACCAGCGCACTTTGCTCGCCAGTGGTTGTGTTTCAAGTTGCTGTGCTAATTGGCTAAGCAGTAACTGCAATGGGCGGCGCTGGGCGGCGCTGAACTGCAGTTGGTAGCGAAAGCGATCGCCGCGTTTTTCCATCATTGCCGGCAGTGGCCCGAGATAGTTCAACTGCGGGCTGGGCGGCTGGATTGCCTCGGCCAGTTGGCGCGCCTGCTGTAAAAAATCCAGCGCCAGCTGAGCCTGTTTGCATTCGGCGCGCAGCAGTGCGAGCTGGCGATAGGGTGGCAGCTGGGTGATCTGGCGCTCCTGCAAAATCAGCTCGGCGAGGGCGTGATAACCCTGCTGAACCAGGGTTTGCACCAGCGGGTGATCGGTATGGTGGCTCTGCAATATCACCCGGCCCGGTTTTTCAGCGCGCCCAGCGCGCCCGGAGACTTGTAATAACAGCTGGCCCATTCGCTCGGGGCCACGGAAGTCGGTGCTGAACAGGCCTGCATCGGCGTCGATAATCACCACCAGGGTCACATCTTCAAAGTGATGGCCTTTGGCGAGCATCTGGGTGCCGACCAGAATGCAGGGTTCGCCACCGTGAACATCGGCCAGTAGCTTTTGCATGCTGTTTTTATTGCGGGTGGAGTCGCGGTCGACCCGAATCACTTTGTAAGTGGGAAATAATTCCTGCAGTACCAATTCGCTGCGCTCGGTACCTTGGCCCAGCGGTTGGATTTTGCTGCTGTTACAGTTCGGGCAGCGCTTGGGGATGGCGCGCTGATGATCGCAGTGGTGGCAGTGCAAGTGGCGCGGTGTTTGATGCACGGTCAGGCGCGCGTCGCAGTGGTTGCAGTTGGCCAACCAGCCGCAGTCGTGGCACTCCAGCGCCGGCGCGTAGCCGCGCCGATTGAGGAATACCAGCGCCTGATTGCCTTTGTTTAGGGTGTCGCCAATGGCATCGATACTGGCCTGGGCAAACCCCTCGTGCAGGATTTCGCCGCGAATATCGAGCAGTTGAATATCCGGTGGTTTGGCGTTGCCCGCCCGGGCCTGCAGGCGCAAATGGTGGTAGCGCCCCTGCCGGGCGTTGTGCAGGGTCTCCAGCGCTGGGGTGGCCGAGCCGAGAATCAGCGGAATGCCGAGACGCTGGGCGCGCAGGGCGGCGAGATCGCGTGCGGAATAGCGAAAGCCGTCCTGCTGTTTAAAGGAGCCATCATGCTCTTCATCGATAATGATGATGCCCGGTTCTTTAAGTGGCGTGAACAGCGCCGAGCGGGTGCCGATGATAATACGCGCAATACCGGCGCGCGCTTGCAGCCAGGCGTCCAGCCGCTCGCGGTCATTGAGACCTGAGTGCAGGGCGACAATTGGCAGGTTAAAACGGCGCTGGAAACGCTGCAGTGTCTGTGGGGTCAGGCCGATTTCTGGCACCAATACTAACGCTTGTTTACCTTTCTTGAGCGTTTCTGCGATTGCTTGCAGGTATATTTCGGTTTTGCCGCTGCCGGTGGCGCCGTCGAGCAAATAGGTTTTAAAACTGCTGTATGCGATTTGAGCAAACGCGCTGTGCTGTTCGTCGCTCAGTTGCAGTGGCGGCTCGCGCAGTAATTGTGCGGGTTGTGCTGTGCGGCTGGGCGTCACTTCGACAAGGGCGACCAGTCCCTTGTCGATCAGGGTTTTAGCGATTGTGCGGGGAATATCCAGCTGTTCGAGATCGCCGCGGCTGAGTTGGTGGCGGGTTTGCAGGGCCGCCAGTAGCGCCGCTTGTTTGGGCGAGCGCTTGAGTGCCCCCTCGGGCAGGCCTTTGCCCTCGGTGGTGAGCTGAAAAATCTGTTCGCCGCGCAGCTGCGCTGCTTCACCCTGACGCAGCAATACGGGCAGGGCGGTTTGCAGGGCTTCGCCGGGGGCGCACTGGTAGTAATCGGCCGCCCACAGGCAGAGTTCGAGTAACTCGCTCTCCAGTACGGGTTGGTTGTCGATAAGCGCCAATGCGGGGCGCAGTTTGTGGCTGGGTTGATCGCTGGTGCTTTTGCTGCGGAGCAGTATGCCAATCAGCTCCTGACGACCAAATGGCACGCGAATCAATATGCCCGGTTCCAGTTGCGCTAACTGCTCTGGACTCAGGTTGGTGGGCGGCAAATAGTCGAAGCTTCGGCGCAGGGGAACTGGCAGGGCTATTTCGAGTAGGATTGATGGCGGCGTGAGGGTCATTGCAGTGACTGGGTTAATCGAACAGGTGCCAAGAATAGCCTATAACCGCCATGATTTTGCGTCTTATCGATCTTGTGTGTTGGCCTGATTGGTTTTTTGTGGCGTATATAAAGCTGCGCAGGAAAACACCTGCTATAGATACATATCAATGTTTATTGTGCGCAACAGCAGTTAAATGGCACCTTGGGTAGCGCGCGATAAACAACTTAAGAATCATTACAACTAGTTATTACAACAAGCAAAAACTGTGTTTAGTCAATTAATAACCCCAAGAGGTGAAGTGTATGAAACGTAGAGACTTTATGAAATTGTCTGGAATTGGCGCTGGTTTGGCGCTGATTCCTGTCACCAATGTGGCTGTGGCCCAGGCGCCAGTGCAGGTTAGCCCGACCGATCCACAGGCAAGTGCGCTGGGTTATGTTGAGCAGAGCCCGCAGGCTGCTAGCAATTGTGCCAACTGTGCGCAAGCCAAGGGTGATTTAAGTGCTGAATGGGTTGGCTGTAATATTTTCCCCGGCAAAGAAGTGAAAGCAGCGGGCTGGTGCAAGGTGTGGTCACCTCGTCCGCAATAACCACGATATTTGCGACTCTATTGAGTGTTTTTTGTGCGAGACGGCTGTTTTCAGTTGCGCACTACCGGTTTTCTGGTAGTATCGCCGCTCCTTGAAAACAGCCGTTTTTTTTAACCTATGTGCGGTGCCCGGCAAGCAGATCGGGTGGCGGCACAGCTCACAAAAGGCATTCATCATGAAAGCAGATATTCATCCAAATTACGTTGACGTTGCTGTAACTTGCAGCTGCGGCAATAGCTTTACTACTCGCTCAACCCTGGGCAAAGCACTCCACGTAGACGTGTGTGGCTCTTGCCACCCTTTCTACACTGGTAAGCAAAAAATTGTTGATACCGGTGGCCGTATCGATCGCTTCACCAAGCGTTTCGGCAGTCGTATCGCTGGTGCCAAGAAAGACTAATTTCTTGATTCAGCGCCTGCTGGCATTGCTAGTAAAAACGCCGGGAATGAAAATTCCCGGCGTTTTTTTATGCCTGCTATTCTCGCTCGGCAGTCTAGCTGATTGCGGTCACCCCACAGGTGCCTTGCTGAAAGTGAAGAGGGTATCCGACGGTGACACCCTCAAACTGGAGGATGGCCGCTCGGTGAGGGTATTAGGCATCAACGCGCCGGAAATCGCCCGTGGACAAAAGCCCGCCCAGCCTCTCGGGCGCGAGGCGCACAGCGCTGCACAAGCATTTATCCAGCGAGCCGGAGGTAGGGTTAGGCTCGGATTCGAGCGCGCGCGCGTGGACCATTATGGTCGTTTGCTTGCCCATGTTTACGATTCGCAAGGGCGCAGTCTGGCTGCTGACCTTTTGCAGCGCGGCATGGTGTTGCAGATAGCGGTTCCACCTAATGCGGCTCAGTCGCAATGTCTGCTCGCCTTTGAGCAGCGCGCGCAGGCGCAAGCTCTTGGTGTGTGGCGTAATCGTTATTGGAATGCGTATCCGGTCAAGTCGCTTTCAGCTCGCGATAGCGGTTTTCGTCATTTGCGCGGGCGTGTGGCTCGTGTTGATGTTAATTCATCGGTCTGGATAGAGTTCGAAGGTAATTTAGTGGCACGTATCGCCAAGCGCGATTGGGCGCAATTTGGTTATCGCAAACAGGATTGGCTGGCTCTAAAGGGGCAGTGGCTTGATGTGCGTGGCTGGGTTAGGGTGCGCGAGGTGCGCCAAACTGGAAAAGCGCGCTCTTTCAAACCGCTTATCGTGCAATTGCGCTCACCTGCTGCCATGCAGGTGAGCGCATCGCGCTAATTAAAAGAGTTCTTCCGGAAGGGTGACTTGTTCGCTTACTTCATTACCGGCTGCCGATGTGCGCGCCGTATCTTCACCAAGGAACACCTCGAAGATGGCGTCCGGGTCGCCTGGCATTGCAGGTTTTCCGGTGTCCGGGTTGATTCTTACCGTCACGATTCCTTCTGGTTGGCGGGGTAGTTTGTCTGGTATCCCTTCAAGTGCTGTGCGCATAAAGTCGATCCATATTGGTAGCGCAGCAGAACTGCCAAATTCACGCTTGCCCAATAAAGTGTTTTGATCAAAGCCCACCCAGACTGTAGTGGCGATATTCGGGTTATAGCCGGAGAACCAGGTGTCCCTTGGGCCGTTTGTGGTGCCGGTTTTACCTGCCAGATCCCTGCGTCCCAATTGTTTGGCAAGCCTTGCTGTGCCCTTGTCGACGACATCGCGCAGAATGGAGTCCATCAGGTATGCCACGCGGGCATCTATGATGCGTGGTGCGCGCTCACTGCTGTCCATGCTTGGCATTGCCGGTAGCTCGGAGCCGTCATCGGCATAACTCACCTGTGTTTGTTCACATTCTTTGCATACCCGTTTTGGCTTGGCTTCGTAAACCACCCTACCTTTATCGTCTTCAATGCGTGTCACTAAATAGGGGTCAATTTTAAATCCGCCGTTGGCAAATGTGGCATAGGCTGTTGCCATTTGCATCGGCGTCAAGGCGTGTGTGCCCAATGCCAGTGTCAGGTCGCGCGGGAACTCTTTGGGGTTAAACCCAAAGCGAGCAAGGCTGTCGAGAGCGGTCTGCATGCCAATGCTGCGCAGCAAGCGAATCGATACGAGATTGCGAGAGCGATATAGCGCCTGACGCAAGCGCATAGGGCCAACAAACTTGCCATCGTCATTTTCCGGGCGCCAGGCTACGCCAGTGCTGGTATTTTCAATCACTATCGGGGCGTCATTAATTATCGATGCCGGGGTAAAGCCATTTTCCAGTGCTGCGGTGTAAAGCAGTGGTTTGAAGCTTGATCCCGGCTGACGCATCCCTTGGGTGGCGCGATTATAATGGCTCTGATTAAAATCAAAGCCGCCAACCAGGGAACGAATAGCGCCGTCCATGGGGTCGAGCGACACCAGCGCAGCCTGAATCGCAGGTACTTGGCTGAATTGCCATTGATCATCATCATTTTTGGTAATGCGTACCACATCTCCGGTTTTGAGGAAGTCAGTCGCTTTGGTATAGGCTGGACCACGGCTATCTTCGGTGATGTAAGGTCGGATATTGGCGAGCCCCTGCTCCCAATCAATATCAACCATTTCGCCATTGCTTATCAGTACGCGTATCGCTTTTTCATTCACTTGTAATACGGCTGCGGGCTCTTGGCCGCCCAAACTGGGAATGGTTTGTAGTTCATCCTGCCAATCGGCCAAATCTGTTTCTGTCGATGGTTTAAGGCGGCGCTCTGGCCCGCGGTAGCCGTGGCGCTGATCGTAACCCAGCAAGCCTTTGAGTACGGCCGCCTGCGCAGTGGCCTGCATGGCGCTATCTACGCTGGTATATACCCTGTAACCCTCGCTGTAGGCTTTATCGCCGAAGCGATCCAGCACTTCCTGACGGGCCATCTCCGATATATAGGGTGCTTGTACATCCAGTGTGGTGCCATGGTAACTGGCGGTATTGGGTTCGTTGATTGCCGCTTCATAGGTCTGCTGGTCGATATGTCCCAATTCATACATGCGTCCGATAATCCAGTCGCGGCGAATCATGGCTCGTTTTAGGTTAGCCAGAGGGTTGTAGGCTGACGGCGCCTTCAATACCCCTACAATCATGGCGTATTGGGCGACACTTAGCTGGTGGACGTCCTTGCCGTAATAGATCTGCGCAGCCGACTGCAAGCCGTAAGCGCGGTTGCCGAAGAACATTTTATTGTTGAACAGCTCAAGGATTTCCTCCTTGGTAAATTTCCTTTCAATTTCAAGGGATAAGAGGATTTCGTTAAACTTGCGTGAGAAGACTTGTTTGCGAGTGAGAAAGAAATCACGCGCCAACTGTTGAGTAATTGTGCTTCCGCCAGATTGGATGGCGCCTGATTTCAGAATTTGTGAAGCGGCGCGCAACATGCCTTTTAGAGAAACTCCATGATGCTCGAAGAACTCTGCATCTTCTGCGGAGAGGAGTGCTTTTATATAAAGAGGAGGGATCTGATCGTAGGTCAGTGGAGTGCGGCGTTGCTCACCAAACTCACCAATAAGCTTGCCGTCACTTGAATAAACACGCAATGGCGTCTGTAATTTGATTTCGCGCAGGGTCTCTACTGAGGGTAGCTTGGGGCTCAGATAGAGATAGAGTCCGGTAAGTGTCACCAAGGTAACGCTGGTACCGGCCAGTAACAGCCAAAAAATAATGCCAAAGAGGGATTTTTTACTGAACATTTTTTCTATGTGAATTAATGAGTTAGCGAAGTCGCTGTGGGTGGCGGGCATTATACGGGCTTTTTGCCTGTTTACATATTCATCGGTTTGTTGCAGGCTTAAGTTAAAGTGCTATAACATAAACAACGTCTAAGTTACGGATATAGATAGAAAAATGGGCATTTTAAGTTTCCTAGAAAAGAAGGCAAAACCGGTAATCGGGTTGGACATCAGTTCAACTTCGGTTAAATTGCTTGAACTCAATCGCATCGGCGATCGCTATCGCGTTGAGTCCTATACCGTAAAAGCACTTCCTCCAAATGCGGTGGTTGAGAAAAACATCGCCGACCCTGCCGCAGTTGCAGAGGTCATTCGCTCTATGGTCAAACAGTCCAAAACCAAGTTGAAGCACGCCGCCGTTGCGGTAGCAGGCTCGGCGGTGATCACCAAAATGATCGATATGCCGATGGACTTGAGTGATGATGCCATGGAGAGCCAAATTGCGGCTGAGGCAGATCAATATATTCCTTTCCCCCTTGAAGAAGTGATGCTCGACTTTGAGGTTCAGGGCATATCTCCGCGCAACCCGGATCAAGTAGAAGTTTTGTTGGCTGCTTGCCGTCGTGAAAATGTCGATGTGCGCCAGCAGGTTTTGAATGATGCAGATTTGGTTGCTGAAAAAATCGACATTGAAGCCTACTGCATGGAGCGCGCCTTTGAGTTGATCGCCGAACAGCTTGAGGATCAGGAGGGACAGGTTGTGGCGATTATCGATATAGGCGCCACCATGACCACCTTGAGCGTGCTGGTTGATGGAAAAACGGTTTACACCCGTGAACAGCTTTTTGGTGGCCGCCAGCTTACTGAAGAGATACAGCGTCGCTATGGTTTGTCCCGCGAAGAAGCTGGTCTCGCCAAAAAACAGGGCGGATTGCCGGATGATTATGAAATGGAAGTTTTGGCTCCCTTCAAAGATGCCGTTGTGCAACAAGTTACTCGCTCACTTCAATTCTTTTTCTCTGCCAGCCAATACAACGATGTCGATTACATCATTCTTGCGGGAGGTGTTGCTTCCCTGGAAGGGTTGGTCGGGTTGATAGAAGAAAAGCTGGGAACACAAACTGTGGTTGCTAATCCTTTTGCCAGAATGTCAGTGTCCTCCAGAGTCAATGCAGTGTCTTTGGCTAATGATGCGCCTGCTCTGATGATAGTTACCGGGCTGGCGATGAGGAGTTTTGACTAATGGCAAAGATTAATTTATTACCATGGCGTCAGGCCTATCGCGAAGAAAAGAAGCGTGAATTCATTGGTATCGTAGTTGCTGTAGTAGTGGTTGGCTTATTGGGAGCCTATTTCTGGGTGTCCAGTGTTCAGTCCGCAATAGAAAATCAAAACGCACGCAATCAATTATTGAATAAAGAAATTGCCAAACTGGATGCACAGGTCAAAGAAATCAGTGAAATCAAAAAAGTGCGCGATGATCTTTTGGCTCGCATAAAAGTGATTACTGATCTAGAAGGTACGCGTCCGGTTATCGTTCGTTATTTTGATGAGATGGCGCGAGCAATCCCCGACGGCGTGTGGTTGACCAAAATTGAACGTAAAGGCAAGTTGGTAACTATAGAGGGGGTGGCTGAATCTTATAATCGTATCGCCAGTTTTTTGCGGAATCTTGAGGCATCCGATTGGTACGCATCCCATAATTTGATATCGGTCGATGCGGCTCCTAGCGAAGGTGATGATGCAAGTATATTTAAGATGACAGTGGAGACCTCCGCGCCAGTCGATCCCCTGGCTGAAGCTGCTCAAACCGCAGGAGGTGCCCAGTAATGTCATTTCAGGAAACACTTGATCAGCTCAAAGAGTTTGATGTCAATAACATAGATTTTGATAAGGCGGGTGTATGGCCTTGGCCAGCCAAGGTTTTCGTTTGTATTTTGCTGCTGTGCATAATATTTGCGGGAACTTATTACTTAAAAATCAGTGATCTTAATATGCAGTTGCAATCTGTCATTGCACAGGAAACAACACTCAGGTCCACATTTGAGAAGCGTAGCTTTGAGGCCGCAAACCTTGATGCTTATAAAGCTCAAATGGAAGAGATGAAGGTTACGTTTGATTCGCTCTTGTCCCGGCTGCCAGCAAAAACAGAAGTGCCCGGATTGCTCGAGGATGTAGGGACTCGTGCAGGTGAGAGCGGTCTGACTAATGTCAATATTAACTTCCAGCCTGATGTTGTTGCTGAATATTACATCGAAGTGCCTATTGATATTACGGTCGATGGTGGTTACCACGACATGGGCGGTTTTGTTAGCGGTGTTGCAGGTATGCCAAGGATAGTAACTTTACATGACTTCTCTATAAGCTCATCTAAAGAGAATAAAACCTTGAACATGAAAATCGTAGCTAAAACTTATCGCTATAAATCCCAGGAGGCTGCCAAATGAAAAAGCCTCTGTGTGTCCTTCCCTTACTGGGTGCTTTTTTGCTGGTCGGCTGTGGTCAGTCATCTCATCAGGATTTAATTGACTTTATGGAGGAGGCCAAACGGCGTCCAAAAGGGCAAATTGAACCATTGCCAACTTTTAGCCCCTATCAGCCATTTGCATATAGTGCTATGACACTTCGTAGCCCATTTGAAAAACCGATTCCTGTTGATGAGACAGCGGCTAAAGGTGGGCGTACAGTGGTGCCTGATTTAACCAGGGAAAAAGAATTTCTTGAGCGTTTCAACGTTACTGCACTCAAGATGGTAGGTACTGTAGAAAAAGCAGGTAAATTGTGGGCATTAATTGATAACGGTGAGCGTGACGTTGTACCCGTAACCATCGGTAATTATCTCGGATTGAATCACGGCAAAATTATTACAACTAGTCCATCGCAGATTGAAATTATGGAAATCGTTGGTGATGGATCAAATGGTTGGGTTGAACGTCCCAGAATTATTAAATTAGAAGAGAAGGAATAAGCGGACATGTGTGCTCTATTCACTCCGGGGTTGAATATGCGTAAGTTTATATTGGTCTTGGTTGGTTTTGTTGCTACGCCATTTTCTATGGCTAACACCTTAACTGACATAGATTTTTTTTCAGTTACCAGGCGAGCGTTTTGAAGTGCGCATGGCATTTGATTCTCCGCCTCAAATGCCACAGGGCTACACTATTGAAAAGCCTGCACGTATTGTACTCGATTTTCCTGATGCCATTAGTGCATTAAAGGAGCGCCGTTATCCCTTGGCGGTCGATAATGGCCAAAGTGCTATGGTGCTGACCAGCGATGGGCGTACGCGCTTGATTTTAAATCTCAATGCGCTGGCTCCCTATACCACTCGCACAGATGGCAATAGTTTTATCGTCGAAGTTGGCGCTGCAAAGGCTGCTGACGCACAAAAATCTATTCGTCCATCTGTTGAGATAGCGCAGAAAAGTGGGTTCAAAGAGGCAGATCCCGTAGCTAACCAAAACCGGATTACCAATGTTGATTTCCGTCGTGGTACTGCAGGCGAAGGGCGAATAATTATTTCACTCTCTAACCCTAAAGTGGCTGCTGATATGGTTGGAACTGGAGCGGGAGTGCGTTTGACATTCAAGGATGCATGGCTTCCTCCAGAGCTGCGACGTCGTCTGGATGTGGTGGATTTTGCTACTCCAGTGTCTTTGGTGAGTGCTGGCCAAGAAGGCGAGAGCGCTGTTTTAAATATTGCGGCAGGCGGAGACTTCGATTATTTGGCTTATCAGACGGATAACGAATATGTAGTTAGCATTAAACCGTTAACCGAGCAAGAAAAGCTTGAGAAGAAGAAAGATTTTGAATACACGGGCGAAAAATTATCTTTGGATTTTCAAGATATTGAAGTTCGTGCTGTATTGCAGATTATTGCTGACTTTACTGATTTGAACCTGGTTGCCAGCGATACCGTGCAAGGGCGAATTACTTTGCGCTTACAAAATGTACCTTGGGATCAAGCCTTGGAGATGGTTCTTAAAAACAAAGGTCTTGATAAACGTCAGGTTGGTAATGTGCTAATGGTTGCACCTGCCGCAGAAATTGCAGAGCGTGAGCGTCAGGAAATTACTACCAAGAAGCAACTGGAAGAGCTTGCACCACTCCGCACGGAATACATTCGTGTGCGCTATGCCAATGCGAAGGAGATGTTTGAACTATTTCGCGGGGAAGGCGGTGGCGGTGGTTCTGGTGGCGGTAGTGGTGGTAGCCGGGCAACGGGCAGCGTACTTTCAGAGCGTGGCCAAGGTGTTGTTGATGAGCGAACCAACTCAATTATCATTACTGACACCGCAGAGCGTATTGAAGCATTTAAGCGTTTGGTGGATCAAATTGATATTCCAATTCGCCAGGTAATGATTGAGGCAAGAATTGTTATCGCTAACACTGATTTTCAGCGCGAACTTGGCGTTCGCTGGGGCGGCATTGGATACAATGAAAAACCTGGCAGCAGAATTATTGACTTTGCCGGATCAAGAGAGGGACTAGATGATACTGATGGCACCAGCCCACGTGACTGGTTCGTTTCTGATCCTGCTGATGGCAATTCATTCGATTTAAATGAAGCCGATGTTGTCGATCTTGCAGTTGCTAATCCCTATGCCTCTGCTGCAATTGGTGTACTGACTGATAACACCTATCTTGATTTAGAGTTGAGTGCTTTGGAAAATTCGGGCTACGCAGAAATTGTGTCGCAGCCAAAAGTTATCACCAGTGATAAACAATTAGCGATTATTAAGTCAGGTAAGGAAATTGGATACCAAGAAACTGCCCCTAGTGGTGGTACTACAACTGGGTTCCGTGAAGCAGTATTGAAGTTAGAAGTTACACCGCAGATTACACCTGACAATCGCATAATTATGGATTTGATTGTGTGGAAAGATTCTATAGGAGCGAATACTCCATCTGGTGTGCCTACGGTTGATATCACTCGCTTAGAGACTAAAGTTTTGGTTAACAATGGTCAAACAGTTGTACTCGGCGGTGTATTCTCCTTAGAGGGAACCAAAGGTGAGAATAAGGTTCCGGTGCTAGGTGATATACCCTACTTGGGGCGCCTATTTAAGAAGACCACTGATAATCAATTCAAAACTGAACTGTTGATTTTTGTTACCCCCAAACTGATGTCGGATACTCTGTCAAACTGATGCAAAAAACTAATGTGTTTCTGATCGGCCCCATGGGGGCCGGTAAATCTACAATCGGCCGCCTCTTGGCGGCCGAACTCAATTTAAGTTTCCGCGATAGTGATCGCGTCATTGAAGAACGCACTGGTGCCGATATTCCATGGATATTTGATATGGAAGGCGAGGAAGGTTTTCGTGAGCGAGAAACAGCGGTGCTACAAGAGCTTGCCGGTGAGCAGGATGCGGTGATTGCAACTGGTGGCGGAATTGTATTGCGCGATCAAAATCGTTTATTAATGAAGCAATCTGGCTTCGTTTGTTATTTGACGGCCTCTATCGATCAGTTGGTTGAGCGTACAGCGCGTGATAAAAAGCGCCCTCTGTTACAGGTTGAAAATCCTCGCCAAAAAATTATCGACCTGCTGGCATTGCGTGACCCCATGTACCGTGATGCCGCCGATTTTGTGGTGAATACAGATCGGCGCTCACCGAAAACAGTCGCTCAAGAAATCGCATCACTCGTACAAGGGGCCTAGAGCCCCTTTTCTTTTGATGCCATCTTCAGGATTGTTTGGTTTTACTTTTCGTTCCCTTTTTATCCCGAACAGCACTTTATGATAAAGTGCTGGTTTATTTATTTTGCTGTGCAGGGCAAGTGTTATGCAGGTTTTAACCGTTAATTTGGATGATCGCAGTTACCCGATTTATATTGGCGAAGCGTTATTGTCGCAATCTGAATTGCTCGCTAAACATATTCGTGGGCGTCAGGTTTGTGTGGTGACTAATGATCGGGTCGCGCCCCTTTATCTGGATAACCTCTGTGCAGCGCTTGCAACTTATCAGATTAGTCAGGTGATATTGCCTGATGGTGAGAGCCATAAAACATTAGAGGTATGGGCTGGTATTTTTGATACTTTATTGGAAGAGCGACACAATCGTACTACTACACTGATTGCATTGGGGGGTGGTGTGGTTGGTGATATGACTGGTTTTGCTGCGGCCTGTTACCAGCGCGGTGTGGATTTTATTCAGATACCAACAACCCTATTGTCTATGGTCGATTCATCGGTTGGTGGTAAAACCGGCGTGAACCATCCGTTGGGCAAAAATATGATCGGCGCTTTTTACCAGCCGCAATGTGTGCTTGCCGATATCTCGCTGCTGTCCACTTTGCCGGCGCGCGAACTCTCGGCGGGTATCGCCGAAATTATCAAATACGGTTTAATTTCTGATTATGATTTTTTTGTGTGGCTGGAAAATAATATCGATGCGTTGATGCGCGGTGATGTGTCGGCCTTGAGTTATGCAGTACAGCGCTCGTGCGAAAATAAAGCGGCTGTTGTTGCCCAGGATGAGCGCGAAGGTGGATTGCGCGCAATTCTGAATTTGGGGCATACCTTTGGCCATGCCATTGAAACTGCTCAGGGTTATGGCAATTGGTTACACGGTGAGGCTGTCGCTGCTGGTATGGCGATGGCGGCAGATCTCTCCTGGCGACGTGGTGCAATTAGTGCGGCTGAGCTAACGCGGATTATCGATTTATTAACTCGCGCCAATCTTCCTACCAAAGCGCCGGCAGACATGAGCCCTGAACAGTTTATGGAATTGATGGGGGTGGATAAAAAAGTGTTGGATGGTCGCCTGCGTTTGGTATTACTTGAGTCAATGGGTAAAGCCATCACTACCAGTGATATAGATCTGGCGATGTTGCTGCAGACTTTCGAAGCCTGCAGAGCAGATTCGTAATTGGTGCAGAGAGAGAATTGATGATGACTGGAGACTCACCTTTGCGCGCCCAACCCGATAGTCGCATTCTTGATCGGCCGGCCGGTCAGCAAGGCTACTTGTTTGATTTGCCCGATACGTCGAGTGATGAGCAGTTATTGGCTGATTATCGTCAACGTTATGGTTTGTCTGAAGATCCCTTTGCACAGGATTATTCTTTTCCTCTATTCACCGGAGCGGGTCGGCGCCAATTACTTGATCAGTTGTTGCACCTCTGCCAATTTAGCAACAGTGTATTGGTGGTATCTGGTGAAGCGGGCTTGGGTAAAACCCGCACTGCACACGCGTTCATGGATTCCTTGTCAGATCAGGATCAGATCTGTTTTCTGAGTCTGCAATCAGCGCAGAATCTTGAGCAGGTATTGACCGTTATTGCTCAGACATTTGGCATTAATGCTGGTCCATTACCTTCGGTGGAAAACTTGTTGTCGGCGATTGAGGCATTTATTGCCGAAGAGGCTATGGTTGAGGAGGAAGGTTTGGCGGTAGTGGTGGTTGATAACGCCCAGCTGCTCGATGACCAGACCCTCGCCGTACTTACGGCGCTGCTTAACAATTTCCCCCAGCAAAATCGCTTGCACCTCGCCTTATTTGCCGAACCATCATTAATGAGTCGTCTGGAGCGAGCCAGCCCGGAAACTTTACTCATAAATGATTTTCACCTGCAACCATTCAGCCTTGCAGAATCGGTCGACTATCTAAATTTCCGAATGGAGATGGCGGATTATCTTGGGCCAGAAATATTTAGTGAGTCAATGGTGGACCCTTGGTGGCGCCAGGCGCAGGGGCACTTGGGGATTCTGCACGAGTGTGCGCAGGAGCGTCTGCTGGAATCAGTTACGCCAAAATTGGCATTTGATAAACGCTCTTTACCAGTTGCCCATATTATTGCGATTGCATTGTTGATTGCCGTGGTGGGGGTGGCTTTCCTTTACATGGGGGATGAGGATAAACCAGTCGCTCCTGTGGTGGTTGCGCCCGCATTGGCTCCAAGTACCAGTCAGGCTGTGAGCAGTAGTGCACTTGAGTTGACGTCAACGAACACCCCGGTACAGCCTTTGCTGCAGAGTCTGCCTCAGCCACAACAACCCAATCAAATGGCTGCTCAACAGGCTCAAGCCCAGAATGCCCAAGTACAACCGACAGGTTCGGAAACCCAGGCTAGCAATGAATTTGCGCGCGAAGAGGTTGTACCTTTGGCGCAATTACCAACCACCTCGGTGAAAAAGCCAGAGGTCACGTCCAGCGCTCCCACGGCAACCGTACCCCAACAACCTGTTGTTGAGGCAGCGCCAACTGTTGTGGCGCCCGCACCGGTTAAGCCGGAACCCCAGCCTGTTGCAGTCGAGCCTGTATCCAAACCGGTGGAGAAAAAACCCTTGGCAACCACTGCAAGCCAACAAGAGCGAAATATTCTGGCGTGGGGTGCTTTCGAGTACACAGTGCAGCTTTTGGGTGTGAGCAACCGTAAAGCAGCGCTGGATTATATGGCTGCCCAGCCCAATAAAACCGAGTTGTTGATGTTTAAAAGCAAACGTCAGGGCAATGATTGGTTTGTCGTGATTACTGGTCGTTTTGCCAGTTCCGCTGAGGCACGTCAGGCGATTGGTCGTTTGCCAGCGGCACAGCGTGATGCAGGCCCCTGGCCACGGGATGTAAAAACTATTCAGGCAGAAATCAAAGCTGCGCTGTGATAATTATTGTGGCGACAGCATAAAAAACGCGGCCCGTGAGCCGCGTTTTTTATCGTTTGTATGTGCTCGCGATTAATCTTCGCTTTCGATCAGTTCGCGGTATTCCGCTGCATCCATGGCTTCGTCCAGCTCTGCCAAATCATCAGGTTTTACGCGGAAAAACCAGCCGTCATCATAGGGTGAGCTATTGACGGTTTCGGGAGCATCTTGCAGCGCTTCGTTCACCGCAACAACTTCACCGGATACCAGTGAATAGATATCAGAAGCTGCTTTTACCGATTCCACTACGCCCGCTTCTTCACCGATGGCTACGCGCGAACCCACTTCCGGTGTTTCCACATAAACAACATCGCCCAATGCGTCCTGAGCGTGATCGGTAATCCCGATGGTCACAGTGCCGTCTTCTTCAACACGCGCCCATTCGTGGCTGCTAAGGTATTTCAGTTCTTTGCGAATATCGCTCATGATTGTTTTCCTGTGAAAATTTTTAACGTTGTACGATCTTAGTGTCGATGCTGCTTCATTTCAAATCAGCAGCGTAAATAACGGTATTAGATGAGCGCTTTGCCGTGGCGCACAAAATTCGGGGCAACTACCTCAACGGTAACTTGCTTGCCGCGCATCTCTACCTGACAGTGACTGCCGATGCTGCGGGGTACACGCGCCAGAGCAATAGAATAGCCCAAGCTGGGTGAAAATGTGCCGCTGGTGATTACGCCTTTTTCCTCGCAGCCCTCTATGCTGACCACTTGCTCGGCGCGCAATACACCGCGTTCGCGCAGTACCAATCCCACCAGTTTGTGGCTGTTACCTGCTGCTTTTTGGGCCTCCAATATCGGGCGGCCAATAAAGTTGCGCTCCAGTGGTTGCCAGGCGATGGTCCAGCCCATATTGGCGGCTAAGGGTGATACGGTTTCATCCATTTCGTGACCATAGAGATTCATCCCTGCTTCAAGGCGCAAGGTGTCGCGTGCGCCTAAACCGCAGGGAGCAATACCTGCATCCGCCAATGCCTGCCAAAAAGCGGGAGCCTGTTCATTGGGTAGCATAATTTCCAGACCGTCTTCACCGGTATAACCTGTACGGCCAATAAACCAGCCGCCAGCAGGTAATCCCTGGAATACTTTCAGATCGGCAATAATCGCGGCACGCTCGGCAGTGACTACTGATGACGCAATACGAATGGCGTCGGGGCCTTGCACGGCAATCATCGCCAGTTCCGGGCGTTCGGTAAGAGTGACGGTAAAATCGGCGGCGATGTTGTTCATCCAGGCCAAATCTTTTTCACGCGTGCTGCAGTTCACTACCACACGATACCAATCGCCCAGGTTGTAAACGATCAGGTCATCAATGACACCACCCTCGTGGTTGAGCATGCCGCTGTACAGCGCTTTACCCAGGTTGCCGTCGAGTTTGGCGACATCATTGGCGAGCAAATATTGCAGATAGGCTTTAGCTTGGCTGCCGGTGACATCGACTACCGTCATGTGTGACACATCAAACATGCCCGCGGTTTGACGTACCTTGTGGTGCTCTTCAATTTGCGAGCCGTAGTGCAGTGGCATGTCCCAGCCGCCGAAATCCACCAGTTTTCCGCCCATGGCTTGATGGGTGGCGTAGAGAGCGGTTTTATTGCCCATGGGTTTTACCTGCAGAGGAGGGGGGGTTAAGAAAGGCGCGCATTTTAGGCGCCCGCTGTCACGCTGTCCAACGACTTAATGCCGGCGCTGGTTAAAGCGCCGGCATTAAGCTGAAATAAACGCGGAATTAACGGCCGTAGTAGGCGGTGAAGCTGGTTTGGTCGATGCGGTTGGCGTTGATCATATAACCGATAAGTGCGGCAGTTGCGCCTTCGGGGATCTCCAGTTTTTCGGCACTGAGCGCATGCAACGTAAAAATGTAGCGATGGGGTTTATCGCCCACCGGTGGGCAGGCGCCACCGAAACCAGTGCTGCCAAAATCGGTGCGACCCTGAGCGCTGCCTGCTGGAAGGTTTTTGCCATCCGCTGTACCGGCACCAGCGGCGATTTTATTGGCGCTGGCCGGAATGTTATAGACCACCCAATGCCACCAGCCTGAACCGGTTGGTGCGTCGGGGTCATAAACGGTGAGTGCATAGCTTTTGGTGCCTTGCGGTGCATTGGTCCATAACAGTTCGGGCGAAATATTGTTGCCGGTACAGCCAAAACCATTAAATACCTGATCGGTGGTGAGTGTTGTGCCGGGTTTGATGCTGGGGCTGGAGAGTGCAAAATCTGCAGCCATAGCGACGTTAATAAATAGACTGCCCACTAATCCCACTGCGGCGCTGAATAAACTTCTGTTGATCATCGGTGATCTCCTGTAAACAATTATGGTTGGCTTGGCGTGTTGGTTATAGCGGCACTGCTGCTATTACCGGATGCAGCACTGCTGCTTTGAGTGGCGCCTTCCTCTTTTTTCGGGCCATCTTCATCACTGCTGTCTTTGCGATTGCTATCCACTGTGGCTTTGAGTGAGTCAATGTCGGTCATAAATTCCGCCAAACTCACATCGCGACTGATACGCAAGGCGGGCGGATAAAGTTGACTCAGGTAAAGCGCATCGCCCAAGTGATTGCTGGCCTGATATTGCTTGGTCATGGAGATGCCCGAGCCAGCCAGCGCCAGCGCCAGCAAATAAAGTTTCAGACGTCCGGGGCGTTTGTTGCCCGCGGTACGCATGTGGAAGTAGAGGGTTATCGCGCAGATAAAAATCAGCGGGTGCACTGTGAAATGTGCCAAGGTCTCCCAACTAAAGGCATAGGCGAGCATGCTGCTCAGGTAGTCCCACAGTTCCAGCCCTGCAAGCCCCAAACTCACAATAAACAAGTGGCGACCAAAGCGCGCTTGACCGTTGAGAAGTTTGCTAAAGATGGCCCAGATGCCGCTCCAGCCCAGCGCAAAACCGATCACGCTGACCAGTTCGAGCAGGTATTTGCTGAGTGTGCCCTGATTCAAATCGCTCAGCCAGGTGGTCAGCAGGCCGGTTGCCACGAGCAATACCAAACCGGCAAGCGCTGGTAACAAACCTTCCCAGCGGTGATTGGTAAAGTCGGTTTGCTCGGCCGCGACCTGATAATCCGGCGTGCGAATGCGCAGACGAGTATGGCCCAAGCGGTACACCGCATCCCCATCTACTACAAAAAAGCGTTCGCGATGATTGGCGCGGGTGATGCCGTTAAAACTGTCCAGATCATTGATGATCAGTTCATCTAATTGATTGAGTTCAATCTGGGCGTGATGCGCTGCGGTGTGCGGGTCATCGAGAATAATATCGTTGTCATAGGCGCGGCCTATGCGAATGGGTAATTGGGTCAATTTGTGGCGATGAAGTACCTCGCCATCCGCGGTCAGCTGCTCAACAAACAAAAGGCGGTTCATTGCGACACCTCCGTTTTGTCAGTCGGTGTAATCGTGGTGGTGGCGTCCGGTTCTGAGCGGCGGCGATCAATGCCCTGAATAAATTGTTCGATTAAACGCGTGCCATTGGCATAGGACACGCCTTGGATATTGATCAGGCTTTGCAGGCTCATTTGGCTATCGTCAGTACTGGCGGTAATCAGGGTAAAGTCATAGAGGTCTTTGAATTTGTGATAGGCCTCGGTGCACACCAAGGCGCGCAGCGAAATAGCATTGTGGGTCACAAAACTCTCGGTGCAGGCGGCGGGTGTAATGGTGTCACTTTTGGCGGTGCTGTAAACCTGATCGGCGAACATTTGGCTGGCCAATTGGGAAAATTGCAGGCTGTTGAGTTTGCGATTACGCGCATATTGGTGACGCATGGTCACATGACCGGTCTGCAAATCACCGGAGACAAAAATGGCCGATTCCATGGAGCAGTTGATACTTGCAACGGTATAGGCTTTTTTGGCTGAGCTGTCGGAGTTGCCCCAGCAGCGCACTTGATCGGATTCGCGCACCGGTACCGAATAGGGGCCGAGTTGTTTGATGCTGAAAGGTTTGTCGAGCAGGGTGTCTACCATTGCTGACTGATGCTGTAATAACTGCTCACCAATAATGGGTTTGAAATCGGTGGGCGCTGTCATCTCACTGGTGACGCGCGCCAGTAATTGCTGCACGTAGATTGCGGGCACCAAAAAACTCACCAATTCACCATCGCGGCGATGAGCGACGTTTACTCCCGCTACCTGACCGTCGGCGGTCACATTGGGGCCGCCACTCATGCCCGGGTTAACCGGGCCGGTAAACATCAGCTGATCGGAAAACCCGCGCGCGCTGATGCCGTTGTAAGTACCTTCAGAAATGGTAAAACCCAAGTCCAGCGGGTTGCCGAGGGAGTAAAGTTTTTCACCCTGGCTCAAGCGCTCAAGCGGCGGCTGTTGGCTGCTGCCTGCTGCGTGGGGAACGTTAAAAAAGCCAGTACCGTTACGGGCAATGCGCACTATCGCCAAATCATGCAGTACATCCACCGCCAGCAGTTCAATGGCACCACTTTTTCCCTGGGTGTCTTTGTATTCCCCAAAGTAGGTATCTGGTTCCAGCGCGATTTGCGAGATGACATGAAAGTTGGTTACCACCAAATTAGAGGTGCCAATCAAAAAGCCCGATCCCACTGAAGATTGGCTATTACCGTTCTTCAGTAAAACGCGCAGTTGCAACAGATCCTGCTGCCCCGCGGCATACAGTTGCTGCGCAGTTGATGAAGGTTGTGCCGGAGTGGAAGCTGTTGTGGCAGGGGCTGCGGCACTGGTGGGCGGGTTGAGCTGCGCCAACACGGGAATACTAAGGCAGCTCGCCAAGGAGAGCGCGCAGGCCAGCAGGCGGTGCGAAGTAGTCATGAATGTCCTTAGGTTATCGGCTGGTGATAATGCACTCATGGAGGGCATTAGGTGAAAATGAAGCTATGACGAATAGTAGCGACAATCTATCACCCCCGGTAGGTGTATAGCGCAGGATTTATCCCTGCTTTACGTATGCGCAGTGATTTACGTAACCCCGCGCTGCAGGGTTCATCGGTTTAGTGATCGGGCGTGCGCGCCAGCGCCCAGACATCCACCCGCGCCGCGCCCGCTTTGATCAGCAGCTCGCTTAAACAGCGCGCCGTTGCCGTGGTGGTTACCACGTCATCGATCAGCGCCACATGTGCACCTTTTAACAGCGGTCGATATTTGGGGGTGATCTCAAAGGCGCGACGTAAATTGCCCTGCCGCTCGCGTCGGCTAAGACCTTTTTGCGAGTGGCCATGCTGTTGGCGCTGTAATGCATTTACCAGTGGCAGCTTTAATCCTTGGGCGATGGGGTAGGCCAGTAGTTCACTTTGATTAAATCCGCGCTGCCAGCGCTTGCGCCAATGCATGGGCACCGGCACCACAAAATCCGGTCGTGTTACTTGCTGGCAGTGGTGCAGTAAGAGCTGAGCGAGTTGTTTGCCGCTGCTTAGCTGGCGCCGGTATTTGAATTGATGGATCAAAAAGTCGAGTGGATGGCTGTATTCGTAAGGAATACAGCATTGGCTAAACGCCGGTGGTTGGCGCACGCAGTGACCGCACAAGGGCGCATCGCTAGCCAGTGGAATACTGCACTGTGCGCAGCACCAGCGGTGTTGATCCAAACGTGGTAGTGACCGCTCACATTCGCTGCAGATACTGTCTTTATTGGTTTGGCCGCAGAGCAGGCACGGCTGGGGCAATAATCGTTGGAAGCCATTTTTAAGCAAGTGCCACATACAGGGTCCTTGTATTGTGTGTGAGTCGAGCGCCCGAGCGGCTCATTGTCGATAGTGGTTTTGCCTTTGTCAAAAATGATTAGTAAACCAAAAAAGTTTTTTTGGTTGACAGCTTTTACCTCTCCGCTAAGATGCGTTATCTGTTTCCTGAACCTATGGACGCCCTCTTATGAACGCCAGCTTTGCCCCCACCATTCGCCACGACTGGACACGCGCCGAAATTCTCGCCCTGTTTGAACTGCCCTTTAGCGACCTGATGTTTCAGGCGCAAAGTGTACATCGCGCCTACTTCAACCCCAATGAGGTGCAAGTCAGTACGCTCTGTTCGATCAAAACCGGCGCCTGCCCCGAAGATTGCGCCTACTGCCCGCAATCAGCCCGTTACGACACCGGCCTTGAGCGCGAAAAATTGATGGCAGTGGAAAAGGTAATCGAAGAAGCCAAGGCCGCCAAAGCCTCAGGTGCGACCCGCTTTTGTATGGGTGCGGCGTGGCGTTCACCCAAGAACAAAGACATGCCCTACGTGACTACCATGGTGAAAGGCGTTAAAGAACTGGGTCTGGAAACTTGTATGACCCTGGGTATGCTCGATCAGGATCAGGCGCAGGAACTGGCCGATGCTGGTCTGGACTACTACAACCACAACCTTGATACCTCGCCTGAATACTACGGCGAAATTATCACCACCCGCACCTATCAAGACCGCTTGGAAACACTCGCCAATGTGCGTAAGGCGGGCATGAAAGTCTGCTGTGGCGGTATTGTCGGTATGGGCGAAGAGGAAAGTGATCGTGCAGGTTTGTTGCAACAGCTGGCGAATATGGCCGATCACCCAGAATCCGTGCCAATTAATATGTTGGTGAAAGTGGGTGGCACCCCGCTGGAAAACGAAGCCGATCTCGATCCGCTCGATTTCATTCGCACCATCGCCGTCGCGCGTATTCTTATGCCGCAATCCCACGTGCGTTTATCTGCCGGTCGCGAACAAATGAACGAGCAGACGCAGGCTATGGCATTCCTTGCGGGCGCCAACTCGATTTTCTACGGCGAAAAATTACTGACTACACCCAACCCCGAAGCCAACAAAGACATGCAGCTGTTTAAAAAGCTCGGCATCAAACCCGAAGCTTACGAAGTGCATGAAGATGAAAGCGAACAGGAAGCGGCGATAGTCAATAAACTGCAAGAAACCGCACTGGATTCGATGTTTTATAACGCCGCAAAATAGTTCGCATTTTGTCTTCTCTCAATGGCGGCTTGCTGCGCTAAGCCGCCCTACATGTACTGCATTCATGTCTTCTCATCTCGATCAAACTCTCGCTCCTGCCCTTGCTGAACGCCGTGCGGCGCATTTGTATCGCACGCGCAAATTATTGCAGTCACCGCAAACGCCACAAGTGGTTGTTGATGGCAAAAGTTACCTCGCGTTTTGCAGTAACGATTATTTAGGGCTGGCCAATCACCCGGAGGTGATTTCTGCACTGCAAAAATCGGCAGCAAAATTCGGCGTGGGCAGCGGCGCATCGCATTTGGTGGCGGGGCATTCGAGCGAACATCACGCATTGGAAGAAGAGCTGGCCGCATTTACCGGGCGCGAACGCGCACTGTTATTTTCCACCGGCTACATGGCCAATATGGGCGCCATTACCGCGCTGGTCGGGCAGGGCGATGCAGTCTTTGAGGATCGGTTAAATCACGCCAGTTTATTGGATGCGGGTTTATTAAGCGGCGCGCGCTTCCAGCGATTTTTGCACAATGATCTGCAGAATTTGCAAAATCGTCTGGATAAAACCGACGCGCAGCGAAAATTAATTGTGGTTGATGGCGTATTCAGTATGGACGGCGATTGTGCGCCACTGCCGGAACTCGCTGTAGTCGCAAAAAAAAATAATGCTTGGTTGATGGTGGATGATGCCCACGGTTTTGGCTGCTTGGGAAAAACTGGTGCGGGCAGCTGTGAACATTTTGGTTTAACACAAAATGATGTGCCGATTTTAATGGGTACACTCGGCAAAGCGGCGGGCAGTTTTGGCGCTTTTATCGCAGGCAGCGAAACGCTAGTTGAAAGCCTGATCCAATTTGCGCGCCCCTATATTTACACCACGGCTATGCCGCCAGCAGTTGCTGCCGCCACGCGTGCGAGTTTGCGTTTAATTCAAACCGAGCACTGGCGCCGTGAGCATCTTAATAAATTAATTGCGCATTTTCGTGCGGGCGCGCAAGCACTGAATTTGCAATTAATGGATTCCTTCTCGCCCATTCAGCCAATTGTTATCGGTGATGAAGCAAATGCGTTATTGATATCGCAAAAACTCGCGGAGCGCGGCATTTTAATTATTGCGATTCGCCCGCCGACAGTGGCTGTTGGTAGCTCGCGCTTGCGTATTACTTTTTCGGCGGAGCACAGTATTGCGCAGGTGGATCAACTATTAACAGCGCTGGCAGAAATCATGCGGGGAATTGGGGGCGAGGCGGCGCATGAGTAACCTGGTATTAATTCACGGCTGGGGCTGCGACAGCCGCACCTGGCAGCCGCTAATGCCCGCACTGCAAAATATCGCCACTGTTACCTTGATTGATTTGCCCGGTTTCGGCGCAAGTCCGGTATTGCCGGAATTTTCGTTGGATGCAGTGCTCGATAAAATTGCTGCACAACTACCACAAAATTCAGTTGTTATGGGTTGGTCGTTGGGCGGAATGCTAGCGGTGCAATTGGCGGTGCGTTACCCGCAAAAAATAAGCGGCGTTATTTCGCTCGCGGCCAATCTTAAATTTGTCGCGACGGCCGATTACCGATCAGCGATGCCGCCTGCGATAAATAACAATTTCAATAACAGCTTTGCGCAAGATCCGCAGGCAAGTTTAAAAGTATTTGGTGGTTTGTTAGCGCAGGGCGATGAGCACGAACGCGCATTACTCAAACAATTGCGCCGCACTGAAACCGGCGAAATAAATCCGAATTGGCTAGAAGCGCTGGAGCTATTAGCGCAGCTGGATAATCGCGCTGCATTTGCGCAATTAACCGTGCCGGGGTTGCATCTGCTCGCCGAAAACGATGCGTTAGTTCCAGTGTCTGCCGCAAAAACGATGGTGGAATTGAATTCGCAGCAGCAGATTGTGGTGCTAGAAAATACCGCCCACGCACTGCATTGGAGTCGCCCTCAAGCGGTGATTGGTGCGGTGACTGATTTTTTATTGCCGCAATTTTCGCAAGTAAAAACATCGACGCTGTTAGATAAAAAAAAGATCGCCCACTCTTTCGGCCGCGCCGCTGCAACTTATGATTCAGTCGCGCAATTACAGCGCGATGTGGGCGCTGAACTTTTTCTACAGTTGCCAGAGAATTTGCCTGCTAATGCCCGCATTCTGGATGTGGGTTCCGGTACCGGTTTTTTTACCGCCCTGCTCGCCCAGTGCTACCCACAGGCGCAAGTGATTGGTTTGGATCTGGCGGAGGGCATGTTGCACTTTGCGCGCAATACTCTGCCCGATGCAATTCACTGGCTGTGTGGCGATGCGGAAAATTTGCCACTGGCCAATAACAGTGTTGATGTCATTTTTTCCAGCCTGGCGATCCAGTGGTGCAATAATCTGTCGCAGTTAATGGCGGAATTGCAGCGGGTATTAAAGCCGGGTGGTCGCGTCCATATCGCTACACTTGGCCCCGCTACGCTGCATGAATTAAAAGCAGCTTGGCAAACAGTGGATAATTATGTGCACGTTAATCGCTTTCAGCCGGTTGGTGAATTAACCGCAGCGCTAGCGCAGGGCGGCTTGCAATTGGAACAGTTGCAGGCACAAGAGCGGGTACTTTATTTTGCGCGTGTGGCAGATTTAACTCGTGAGCTAAAAGCGCTCGGCGCGCACAATATTAATAGCGGTAAACCAGAAGGGCTTACCAGTCGTGCACGGTTATTAGCCTTTAAAAATGCTTACGAACAGTTTCGTACTTCGCAGGGTTTGCCCGCCAGTTACGATGTTATTTATTTATCCGCTATCCAATCGAGCGCAGGCAAATCCCATGGCTAAAAAAGTATTTTTTATCGCCGGTACTGATACCAATGTGGGTAAAACATTGGTCGCGGCTGGTTTATTAGTTGCGGCAAAAAATCTCGGGCTGACCACTGCCGCGTTAAAACCGGTTGCGGCGGGCTGTGAAAAAACTGACAGTGGTTTGCGCAATGCGGATGCACTTTTACTGCAATCCGTTATCACCGAGACCATGGTCTACGAACAAATTAATCCGATTGCATTGGAAGCCGCTATAGCGCCCCATATTGCTGCGCAACAGGAAAAGCGTGTGCTCTCGGCGGATCGTTTGGCGGGCTTTTGTCGTGGTAGTTTAAATCAGGCTAATGTCACGCTTATTGAGGGTGCAGGCGGCTGGCGTGTACCCTTAAATCCAAGCGAAACCATGGCTGACCTTGCGCGCATTTTGCGTCTGCCGGTTATTCTGGTGGTGGGTGTGCGTTTGGGCTGTATCAATCACGCGTTGCTCACCGTGGAGGCGATTCGCAACGACGGTTTAACCCTCGCCGGTTGGGTCGCCAATTGTGTGGATGCAGATATGCCGGTACTGCAGGAAAATATCCAAAGTTTGGCCGCGCGTATTCCCGCCCCCTGTTTGGGAGTTGTACCCTGGTTGGATGCGGCACAGCCCGAGGCAGTGGCGGTGGCATTGCACACTGAATCTGTCGCGCATTTATTTAGCAATTAATTGTCGCTCAAACGCTAACTGGATAATGATGAGCCACTCAGTGCGAATGTTGTTTTGTTTATTGTTGCTGCCGGTTTTATCGGCCTGCAGCAGTATGCCCAACAAACAAAAAATTCCTATCGCCAATACTGAGCACACACTCTATTTTATTTATCGCGAATGGCACACCAGCATTATGCTGGATGCCGCCACCGTTTCCCGTTACAGCCAACATTTGCAGGCGGAGGCCGCCGGCCAGCAGTTTGTGCGCATCGGCTGGGGCGATGGCGATTATTTCACCGGCAAAAGCAAATCCTTCGGTGCGGCGACCAAGGCGCTGCTGGCTTCGGATTATTCCGCGCTGCAGGTGCTGACCTATGCGCAATCGCCCTTTGGGCAAATTCCACCTGATACCCGCGTAGCTATTGCCATTAGTGATAAAGGGATTCGCCGGTTGATTCGCTACCTCGATAAGTCCTTTGCGCTGGATGCCTCCGGCAACATAATTTCCTTGCCTTCCTATGCAACAGATACCGGCCATTTTTATCAGTCCAGCGGCGATTACGGCCTGTTTAGCAATTGCAATACCTGGAGTAGTCGCGCACTACAAGCGGCAAAATTGCCGGTGCGCAGCGGTTTGCAGCTCACCGCACAAAGTGTGTTTGAGCAGGCTCGTTTTATCTCCAACTATCAGCAATCACTCGGTTTGATTGAGCAGGGCTCTTTGGCAACAGCAGAATAATTGACGGTTATATTGTTTCGTTTTTTACATCCAACTCATCTTAAAAATGCCAATTCAGGCGGCAATTCTGGCTGTTTTTTATTCGTTCTTGGCGTAGACTTACCTTCAATAGTGGGGAAGATGCGTCCAAGGCGGCTTCCTTGTCATCCATTATTTAAGAGGGTAAGCGGATGGACGTAGGTTCTGTAGTCAACCAAGGGTTGATTGGCATGCAAAAAAGCCAGTCATCCATGTTGCAGTCGGCGCAGCAGATTGCGCAGGCGGGTACTACCCAGCGTGCGGATGCCCCCGCCGCTAACTCCCAGTCGCAAGACCTCGCGTCGTCACTGGTGAATCTCAAAGTTCAAAGTCAGGTATTTGATAGCTCGGCCAAAGTGGTTAAGGCGGCTGATGAAATGATTGGCACATTGCTGGATGTGAGGGCCTAGTGCTAAAGGCTTGTGCCGGAAAGATGCTGAGTGAGGTGATCTGAGTGATCAGTAGTATTCCTTCTAGCTTCGCCAATACCATAGCGCCCTTTGCGCCGGTGGGGCGCGCACCTGTTAGTCAGGAAAGTACAGATCTTAAATCGTCCAGTTTCCGCCCTGCAGAGCAGCTGGCAGAGTCGGGGCGTACTCTCAATCGTCGCTTTCCCGATGAGCGCCCTAACGATGATGTCGAGCGCGACCGCGTTGAACGCGGTGCTCAGGAAGCACAATCAAGAAACGCCAGCAGCGATGAACAGTTAAAAGCTGAGCGTGAACAGATTCAGGAATTGGCCGCGCGTGACCGCGAAGTTCGCGCTCATGAGCAGGCTCATGCATCGGTGGCCGGTCAATATGCTCGCGGTACCAGTTATACCTATCAGCGCGGCCCCGATGGCGTAAGTTATGCCATCGGCGGTGAAGTGCAAATTGATACCAGTCCTATTCCCGGCGATCCTGAAGCGACACTGCGCAAAGCACAGCAAATTCGCCGTGCTGCCAATGCGCCGGCTGAGCCTTCCTCACAGGACGCACGCGTCGCCGCACAAGCTGCACAAATGGAGCAGCAGGCTCGTGTCGAATTGCGCCAGCAGCAGGCGATTGAATCCGAGCAGCAAACTGCGGAAGCGCGGGGTGATACCCAAGCAGCTGCGTCGGTCGATGAATCCAGTCAAACGGATACCCTGCAGACTGAGGCTCAGCGCGCCGAAGCAGAAAAAGAAGCCGAGGCCAGAAAAGAGCGTTTGGCCGAAGAAGAGCAGCGCCTACAGGCTGACCAGCAGCGCTTTGAGGCTGAACAGCGTCAGTTGGATCAGCGCCAGGCGCGCGCGGAGTTGTTTAACGAAACTGCCCGGCGCAATATCGATATCAACCGCCGCCTGTTAGAAATTGGTGTGTTTGAGGCTGGTCCTACCGTGGGAAGTTTGTTAAATAAAACTGTGTAACGCGTCTTTGTTAGCTTTTTAAACAGATTGCACAACAAAGCGGCGCATGCGGGTTTTATTTACATTTAGCTATAATATCTCTTGACCGCACATGGGGGTCTCCCTATAATTCGCGGCCTCACTTGAGCAGTTAGCAATTGTGAGTTTCAGTCGCGGGGTGGAGCAGCTTGGTAGCTCGTCGGGCTCATAACCCGAAGGTCGTAGGTTCAAATCCTGCCCCCGCAACCAAAATTCTTTGCTTCTTGTTAGATTGTTTGACAAGAAACAGGTTGAGATAAGGGACTCCCGTTTCTCGCCAATAACAAGAAGTATTGAATTTGCTTTGTTATAAAGCAGATTCAAGTCGAGAAGCCCCTTTATGGGGCTTTTTTGTATTTATTGTTTTTGTGTTTGTCGTCTCTGGGCTAAGCCCCATCACGCAGGCCTGGGTGATGAATGAAGTAATCGTTCGAATGGGCCTTGTGCCCATTTTTGTTTTTTGGGCTGCTACTTTTGCAGGCCTGGTTTATTGCGGATTAAAGCATGGCATCCAAGCAAGAATTGTTAGAGCAAATGATTATCCCGGTTACTACGGCGTTGGGCTGTGAACTGTGGGGATTGGAGTATTTGACGCAGGGGCGTTACACCACTGTGCGCATCTTTATTGATGGCCCTAACGGTGTATCGCTGGAAGATTGCGAGCGTGTGAGTCGCCAGATTAGCAGTGTGTTTGATGTTGAAGATCCCATTGATGGCGAGTACACCCTGGAGGTTTCATCGCCGGGAATGGATCGCCCACTCTATAAAGAGTCGCAGTATGTACGTTATGTGGGTGAAACCATCAGTGTGCGTATGCGTATTGCCCGCGATGGGCGTCGCCGCTTTAAAGGTGTTGTGACCAAAGTGGAAAATGGTGATGTGTTTTTATTGGTCGACAATAAAGAGGTGCAATTGTCTATCGATACCATCGACAAGGCGAATGTTGAGCCGCGCTACGACGATCTAATGCGCCAGCATAATTTGCTCGACGATAAAGAGTAATTGTAATAAATCGCTGCAAGAATCATTTTGCGGCGAATTGAGATGGAAAACGTCATTTATCTGGTGGGTGTGCGCACTTCACTGGCTTGAGGAGTTAACAGAGGCAAACCAATGAACAAAGAAATTTTGCTGGTCGCTGATGCGGTATCAAATGAGAAGGGTGTTGATAAGGAATTAATTTTCCAGGCGATTGAAATTGCACTCGCTACTGCCACCAAAAAACGCTTTGATGAAGACTCAACTATCGAAGTTGCTATTAATCGCACTACCGGTGATTACGACACTTATCGTATTTGGGAAGTTGTTGCTGATGATGCAATGGCAGAACTGGGTACCCAGTTGTATCTGGATGAAGCGCGCGATAAAGATGCCGGCCTTAAAGTGGGCGATATCTATCGCGAAAAAATTGAAAATGCGGAATTTGGTCGCATTGCAGCGCAAACTGCCAAACAAGTTATTGTGCAAAAAGTTCGCGAAGCCGAGCGCGCGCAAATGGTTGATGAATATCGCGACCGTATGGGTGAGTTGATTAGCGGTACTGTGAAAAAAGTTACGCGCGACAGCATTATTGTCGATTTGGGTAATAACGCCGAAGGTATTTTGCCGCGCGATCAATTGATTGGTCGTGAAATTTTCCGCATGGGCGATCGTATCCGCGCCTTGTTGCTGGAAGTTCGCACTGAAGCGCGTGGGCCACAATTGTTGTTGAGCCGCTCCAATCCGCAAATGTTGGTGGAGCTGTTTAAAATCGAAGTGCCTGAGATTGCTGAAGAAGTGATTGAAATTAAAGGCGCGGCACGCGACCCCGGTTTGCGCGCAAAAATTGCGGTAAAAACCAACGATGGTCGTATTGATCCCGTGGGTGCTTGTGTCGGTATGCGCGGTTCGCGCGTACAAGCAGTATCTAACGAGTTGGGTGGCGAGCGTGTTGATATTGTGTTGTGGGACGATAACCCGGCGCAATTTGTTATCAACGCTATGTCACCTGCCGAAATTGAATCCATTGTGGTTGATGAAGATGCTGGCTCAATGGATCTCGCTGTCAATGAAGATAACCTCGCAATGGCAATTGGTCGCGGTGGTCAAAACGTGCGTCTTGCCTGCGAATTGACCGGCTGGAATATCAATGTCATGAGCGTTGCTGAATGGCAGTCCAAGCAAGAAGCGGAATCGGGCAGTTACATCAGCATGTTTATGAATGCGTTGGATGTGGATGAAGATATCGCTGGTGTATTGGTCGAAGAAGGTTTTACTACGCTCGAAGAAGTTGCCTATGTGCCGCTGGAAGAAATGCTCGCCATTGACGGTTTTGATGAAACTATCGCCGAAGAATTGCGTGCGCGCGCCAAAGATGCCTTGCTGACACAAGCCTTGGCATCGGAAGAGCGTATCGAAGGTGTTGCACCGGCAGAAGATCTGTTGGGTATGGAAGGTATGGATGAGGCGCTGGCAATTAGTTTGGCTAGTCGCGGCATAGTCACTATGGAAGATTTGGCTGAGCAATCCATTGATGATTTATTGGATATAGAAGGTGTTGATGCGACTCGTGCCGCCGCACTGATTATGAAAGCGCGCGAGCCCTGGTTTGCCTAAGAGTGAGCCACTCCTGTGAGCAAAACCCTGTAGGCAACGAACAATCCCTGAGGAAAAACAATGGCAGAAGTAACCGTTAACGAACTCGCCAAATCGATAGGTGCACCGGTAGAGCGTTTGCTCAAGCAAATGCAAGAAGCGGGTTTGCATCACAAGAATGCGGACGCAAAAGTTTCGGACGATGAGAAGCAGCGTTTGCTGACTTTTTTGAAGACCAGTCATGGCGAGGCCGCCAGTGAGCCAACCAAAATCACTTTGCAGCGCAAAATCACCACTACCATTAAAACCGGTACGGGTAATGCAAAGAAAACCGTGAATGTTGAAGTGCGTAAAAAGCGCACTTACATCAAGCGCGAGGATGAAGTGGCTGAATCGGCAACGTTTGATACCCCTGAAGCTGAGCAAGAGCCGGCAGTAGTTGAAGCTATTCCTGAGCCGGTAGTGGTTCAGGCAGAAGTTGTGCCCGAGCCTGAGCCAGTAGTGGTGCCCGAACCTGAGCCAGCGGCTGTCGCTGAAGTGGCTGATGCCTCTGTTGCAGTGGAGGCACCTTCCCATCGCATTTCATTTACCGATGGTATCGAAGAAAAACGCCGCGCTGCTATTGAGCGTCGCCAGGCGGAAGAAGCTGCACGCCAAGCTGAACTGAAAGCAAAAGAAGATGCAAAACGCGCCGCCGAAGAAGCCAAGCGCAATCCGGTTCGCACCGAGAAGCCTGCGGAGAAATCAGCGGGTCAAGCACCTGCTAAAACCGCTCGTCCCGATGCGCGCGGCCCAGCCAAAGGCAAGCCAGCGGTTGCGATTATTGCGCCACCGGCCGACAAAGAAGATACCAAACACGGTCACGGCCATGGTCACAAAAAGAGTCATCACAAAGCGGATGATATCGATGATGATTCAGAGCGCAGTAAACGTGGTGCTGGCAAGGCTGTTAAAAAGGGCGCGCCGTCCAAAAAGAACCCCAAATTGGAATTGCTTGATTTTGTTGCTGATGATGGTGAAGACAGTGATGTATTAGCCCGTCGCAGTCATTTGCGCGCCAGCCATAAAAAGCACAACAAACACGCCTTTAAAAAGCCGACCACTAAAATTGTGCACGAAGTGAATGTGCCGGAAACGATTGCGGTATCAGAACTGGCACAGCGCCTCACGGTTAAAGTGGGTGAAGTGATCAAGCGCCTGATGAAGATGGGCGTGATGGCCTCGATGAACGAATCGATCGATCAGGACACTGCGGTGTTGCTGGTTGAAGAGATGGGGCATCAGGCGGTTCTGGTCAGCGAAAACGACATCGAACACGCACTGGAAAAATCCCTCGAAACCGAAGGTGATCTGGTACAGCGCGCGCCGGTAGTTACCGTAATGGGTCACGTTGACCATGGTAAAACCTCGCTGCTCGACTACATCCGCGAAGCCAAAGTGGCAGCGGGCGAAGCCGGTGGCATCACCCAGCATATCGGTGCTTACCGTGTATCGACTTCACGCGGCGAAATCACCTTCCTCGACACTCCCGGTCACGCCGCGTTTACCGCAATGCGCGCCCGTGGTGCCAAGGCAACTGACGTGGTGATTCTGGTAGTGGCTGCGGACGACGGTGTTATGCCGCAGACTGAAGAAGCGATTCTTCACGCCCGCGCTGCCGGTGTGCCTATCGTTGTTGCCATCAACAAGTGTGATAAGCCTTCTGCTGATCCGGACCGTGTAACTAATGAATTGGTAGTGAAGGGTGTTATCCCTGAAAACTACGGTGGCGATACCCAGTTTATCCAAGTGTCGGCGCACACAGGCCAGGGTATTGATGAGCTGCTTGAAGCTATCTCGTTGCAAGCCGAAGTGCTGGAATTGCATGCGGTACCAAGTGCAGCGGCCAAAGGTGTGGTGATTGAAGCGCGTGTCGATAAAGGTCGCGGTACTGTTGCCACCATCCTTGTGCAACAAGGTACTTTGAAGCAGGGCGATTTGATCCTTGCTGGTCAAAGTTATGGTCGTGTGCGTGCGATGAGTAACGAACGCGGCCAGCAAGTGACTGAAGCCGGTCCGTCTACCCCGGTTGAAATTCTGGGTCTGGATACCGCACCAAGCGCTGGCGATGATTTTGTGGTGCTGACTGACGAGCGTAAAGCCCGTGAAGTTGCCCAATTCCGTGCCGAGAAAGAGCGTAAAGAGAAGCTTGCACGCTTCCAGGCATCCAAGTTGGAGAACATGTTCTCCAATATGGAAGCGGGTCAGAAGAAAAATCTGACTGTTGTGGTTAAAGCGGATGTGCGCGGTTCACTCGAAGCGATCATGGCGTCACTCAACGACATTGGTAACGATGAAGTACAAGTGAACATTATCTCTTCCGGTATCGGCGGCATTACCGAAAATGATGTGAACCTGGCGATTACCTCCGGTGCCATCATTGTTGGCTTTAACGTGCGCGCCGACAGCACTACCCGTCGCATGGCGGAGTCTGAAGGTGTTGATATTCGCTACTACAGCATCATTTACCAATTGCTGGACGAAGTGAAAGCAGCGCTGAGCGGTATGCTTGATCCAGAGCGTGTTGAGACCATTGTTGGTATCGCCAATGTACGTGAAGTGTTCAATTCGCCGAAATTCGGCCAGGTTGCTGGTTGCATGGTGATTGAGGGTACCGTATCGCGTAACAAGCCGATCCGTGTACTGCGCGACAACGTGGTGATCTTCACCGGCGAACTCGAATCCTTGCGTCGTTTCAAAGACGATGTTGCCGAAGTGCGCAATGGTTTTGAGTGTGGTATCGGCGTGAAGAACTACGACGTAAAAGTCGGCGATCAGATCGAAGTCTACGAAGTGAAAGAGGTGGCGCGCCAGCTCTAAGCCCGGCGCAAGGCCCGCGCCCCACTCCTGTCATGGGAGTGGGGCTTTGTTATTTTTAAGAGGTTAATGGCGCATGCCAAGAGAATTTACCCGTTCAGACCGAGTTTCCGATGCCATCCAGCGCATACTGGCCCAGGTAATTCGCAGCGAAATTCGCGACCCGCGTATCGGGATGGTGAATATCAATGAAGTCACCGTCACCCGCGATATGGCTTACGCCAAGGTCTATGTAACCTTTGTCGGTGTTGATGACGAAAAAGACAGCATCACAGCAGCCTCGATTCTGAATAAGGCGAGCGGTTTTTTGCGCACCTTTATCGCCAGGGAATTGAGCATGCGCACCGTGCCCAAGTTGCAATTTATTTACGACAAAACCTCCGTTAAAGGCCAGGCGCTGTCCACCTTAATCGAGCGGGCATTAAAAGAAGACAGTCTGCACCAGCACGATGAAGAGCCTGCCAGCGATGCAGCGCCCGACGATACTAAGGGCGAGTAATTATTCATGGCACGTAGAAAAGGCCGTCCAGTCGATGGCGTATTGTTGTTGCACAAACCGGCAGGCATGACTTCCAACCATGCCTTGCAGCGCGCCAAGCGTTTGTTTTTCGTAGAGAAAGCCGGTCATACCGGTGCGCTTGACCCGCTTGCTACCGGTGTTTTGCCTCTGTGTTTTGGTGAGGCGACCAAGTTTTCGCAATTTTTGCTCGATGCTGATAAAGGCTATCGCACCTGTATTCGCCTGGGCGCGACTACCGATACCTGCGATGCCGACGGTGAAATCCTCGAACAAAAATCCACAGCAGGGATTACACGTCCGCAAGTTGAGGCGGCGCTCAAACCGCTGATTGGCGATATCTTGCAAGTCCCACCCATGTATTCCGCATTGAAGCTCAATGGCCAGCCGCTTTATAAGATGGCGCGTCAGGGGGTTGAAGTCGAGCGTGCCCCGCGTCCGGTCACGATTCACAGCATTGATATTCTTGCTTTTCGCGCGGGTGAAGAGGCCGAAGTTGAGCTGGATATCCGCTGTACCAAGGGCACCTATATTCGCTCCATTGCGGTGGATCTCGGTGAAGCTTTGGGCTGCGGTGGCCATGTCAAAACCCTGCATCGCTCGGCCGCAGGTCTATTTAATGAAGATCAGTGTGTAACATTGGAAGAATTGCAGGCTCGCTTCGATGAAGAGCAGGCAGCAAGTGGTGATGAAGCTGCTTATGCCGCGCTTGATAGCTACTTGCTCAGCGCCGATGCACCCGTCGCCAGCTTGCCCGCCGTAGACTTACCCGCCAATAGCGCCCATTACTTCCGTATGGGCAACCCGGTCATGGTGTCCAAGGTCTATCGATTTGGCGAGCAAGGTGCTATTGTGCGCGTCTTTTGTGCAGAAACCGAACAATCGCCGCGCGCGTTTCTCGGTTTAGGCAGTATCACCGATGAAGGTGGTGTAGCCCCTAAACGAATTTTGGCCAACCGCTCATCCAACGAAACCTAGGTTGGAAACGGATTGAGCGGGGTAAAAGAATTTATCGAGACGGCAATTTGCCAATCGATAAAAAGCCGCGACTGACATCCATCGCTTTATAAGCGCCGGATAATCACCGCAACAACCCACCTGTAAATATGCACGGGCGGGCTGTAATTAAATTGCATATTAATTGAGGAAAACATCATGGCACTGAGTGCTTCTGAAAAAGCTGCAATCGTTAAAGAGTACCAACAAGCAGAAGGCGATACTGGTTCGCCCGAAGTTCAAGTAGCTTTGTTGACTATCAACATCAACAAACTGCAAGGTCACTTCGCTAGCCATAAGGCTGACCACCATTCACGTCGCGGCCTGATCCGCATGGTAAACGCCCGTCGTAAATTGTTGGACTACCTGAAAGGTAAGGACTCTTCTCGTTACGTTGCTCTGATTCAAAAATTAGGTCTGCGCCGTTAAGTTTGTCCAGTGCCCGCTTTGCGGGCACTTTTATTTTGTAGTTTTAGTTTCTGAAAATAGAAAGTGATTAGGGAATTGCGCTGGTGAGAGTAAAAATTAGCGCCCGGGCAGGATGCACATGATTAATGATTTTTTATTGAGCTGAATGAAAAGAACAAACTTAAGACGCGTAACAATTAACGCAAATGATTTTTAGTGAAAACAAAGGATAAAAGAGTGAATCCGATTATTAAAAAGTTCCAATACGGCAACCAAACCGTAACCCTCGAAACTGGCCGTATTGCGCGTCAAGCAACCGGTGCAGTGATGGCAACTATGGGTGAAGTATCTGTACTTTGCACCGTTGTTGGTGCAAAACAAGCATCACCAGGCCAGGATTTCTTCCCACTGTCTGTGCATTACCAGGAAAAAAGCTACGCCGCTGGCCGTATCCCCGGCGGTTATTTGAAGCGTGAAGGCCGTCCTTCTGAAAAAGAAACCCTGACTTCGCGTTTGATCGATCGTCCCATTCGTCCATTGTTCCCCGAAGGTTTCCTCAACGAAGTGCAAGTAGTTTGCACCGTGGTATCAACTGACAAGCAATACGATCCCGATATCGTGGCGATGATTGGTACCTCAGCCGCATTGGCTATCTCCGGTATTCCATTCAACGGCCCAATCGGTGGCGCGCGTGTTGGTTACACCCAGGAAGAGGGTTACATCCTCAACCCAAGCTTCAAGCAACTCGAAACTTCCGAGTTGGACATGGTGGTTGCCGGTACTAAAGATGCCGTGTTGATGGTGGAATCTGAAGCAAAAGAATTGCCAGAAGATATTATGCTCGGCGCCGTTCTTTACGCTCACCAGGAAATGCAAGCTGTAGTACAAGCTTGTGTGGAATTGGCGCGCGATGCGGGCAAACCGCGTTGGGAGTGGCAGCCAGTTGCCGTTAAAGCGGGTTTGACTGACGCGTTGCTCAAAGGTTTTGGCGACTCAATCGGTATGGCTTACCGCATTACCGATAAAGCAAAACGTTACGACCGTCTGGGCGAGCTGCGCAATCAAGCGGTTGCTGAATTGGCGACAGAATCGACTGGTTTTACTGCCGATGAAGTGAAAGCCGAATTCGGCATGGTTGAATACCGTTTAGTGCGTTCACGCATTGTAGCGGGCGAGCCACGTATCGATGGTCGCGACAACAAAACCGTTCGCCCCATTCAAGTTGAAGTTGGCGTGTTGGGCAAAGCGCACGGTTCTGCATTGTTCACTCGTGGTGAGACGCAAGCGCTCGTAGTAGCGACCTTGGGTAACGCGCGTGATGCACAAATTATCGACTTCCTCGAAGGCTCCAAAAAAGACGCATTCATGCTGCACTACAACTTCCCGCCGTTCTCGGTAGGTGAATGTGGTCGTATGGGCGCTACTGGTCGTCGTGAAATCGGTCACGGCCGTTTGGCGCGTCGCGGTGTCACTTCGGTACTGCCAAAAGAATCTGATTTCCCTTACACCCTGCGTGTAGTGAGTGAAATTACTGAATCTAACGGTTCAAGCTCAATGGCTTCTGTATGTGGTGCGAGCCTGGCGTTGATGGATGCCGGTGTTCCACTCAAAGCACCAGTAGCCGGTATTGCCATGGGCCTCGTAAAAGAAGCTAACGGCTTTGCGGTATTGACCGACATCCTCGGCGACGAAGATCATTTGGGCGATATGGACTTTAAAGTGGCCGGTACCACCAGCGGTGTAACTGCACTGCAAATGGATATCAAAATCGAAGGTATCACCGAAGAGATTATGGAGATCGCCCTGGAGCAAGCTCTGGCCGCGCGTTTACACATTCTCGGTGAAATGAACAAAGTGCTGCCAAGTTCGCGTTCAGTCGTTAGCGAAAATGCACCGCGTTTTGAAACCATCAAAATTCATCCGGACAAGATCCGCGACATCATCGGTAAAGGCGGCGCGACTATTCGTGCAATCACCGAAGAAACTGGTTCTTCAATTGATATCGACGATGACGGCACCGTTAAGATTTACGCCGACAACAACGACGCATTACAAGCAGCAATTTTGCGTGTAATGGGTATTGTTGCTGAAGCAGAAATCGGTGCAATTTACGAAGGCACTGTAGTGCGCATCGTAGATTTCGGCGCATTCGTAAACTTCTTGCCGGGCAAAGACGGTTTGGTCCACATCTCTCAAATCGCCGACGAGCGCGTAAACAGCGTGAGCGATTATTTGAAAGAAGGCCAAATCGTAAAAGTAAAATGCCTCGACGTAGACCAGCGCGGCCGTATCAAACTCTCAATCAAAGAAGCTTTGGCTGAAGAGTCAGGTGCAGCACCAGCGGAAGTTACTGAAGAGTAATTTTTTCTCTGCGCTGAACTAAAAAACGCCCGCCTCGAAAGATGCGGGCGTTTTTGTATGAAATTAAAAAGGGATTTGAATTTATGAATATTAGTAGCAATTCAAAAATATTTCCGACCTTGGCAATTGTCTTTTGGTGCGCCTCGTTAGTTGTTCCAGCAATCATGTTTGAAGGGCAAAGCTACTTTCTCGGTTGGCATGTTCTTGTATTCGGCATGGCGTTTGGGTGGCTTTGTAATGGATGGGCTGTGTATGCAAATCTATTTTTTCTGATAGCTTTTATTCGGTTGTTGCATCATAAAACCCCATGGATTTCTTCATTGTTAATGTTAGGTTTGGCTGCTCTTCTTCCATTATTTTCTGGTGCTCCGGCTAATGAAGGGACTGATGTAATTGATGCCGTTGTTAGTTGGGGGCTTGGTGCTGTCTTTTGGATGACCGCTATGTATTTCATAGTGGCGGCAGTAATTGCCCGCCATCTAAGAATTTCAGTGGTTGCCGGAGTTGTGACGAGTGTAGCCATATTGCTTTTGGTATATGTAATTTTGTGCGTTAATTACCTGAATGTTCGAAAGCTTGCCAATGATCAAGAGCGGGAAATGTATTTGAGCAAAGGCATGATGCTGCCTGTAGTGAAAATGAGTGGGGTACCTTTTAAATTTCCTCGTGGCAATCCGGAGTTGAAGAATGAAATCGTGACTTTGAAAGTTGATGCTGCGCTAAAGTCAGGAGATGAAAATACGCCAAAATTATTTATTCCAAAAATAGTTAATTATCGCGAAGACGGCTATCAATGGATAACAGCGCCACTGCTCGGAGGTGGTTCACTCACCCTTCGTACCAAGTCTGAAGATGAGTCGATTATATTGGAAATAACTAAAAATCCCCCAGGGGTCTTAGTGAGAATCTTTAATGTTAAAACTAATAAGGAGTTTTTTAGGCAACAATTAAGGATTTTAAATCGTAGTCATTCTCGATTCTATTATCCTTTAGCCACAAGGAATGGCGTGGAGAAAGGTTATGACTCTGCCATATTAAGAGTTTTGGGGCGTGATAAGAATGTCAGCGCAGAAACGAAGAGCCACAGAGTTTCAATTGAGGGGGATTTTGGCAATATTTCTTGTAATGTAAATAAATTTGACGACGCAAATGGTTTTAGTGTTTGGGACAATAGAGAGGTGGTGTTTGAGCCAAGTCTAATCGCTAAAAATCAAGGAATTTGTTCTGAAAGATATATGTATTTAATTGGTTTAGTATGGAAGTCTACTAAAGAGGCTGCTCCATTTGTAAGAGTGTTTGATCGTAGATCATTAAGTCATGTTGCTTCATATGGTGAAGCTTCTTTTGCGATGATTGGTGAGCATGAGAAAAATATGATTCTAAGTGTAAATGTTGATGATGATAAGGTTACGGTTAATACAAAAGTTGGTGGCTTTAGTGCAAGACGATTGTATTGATACAAGGCACTATTAAAAATCCCCGCGCTTGCGGGGATTATTGTTTACAGCTAGAGAAAATCATTCAAACAATCGCGCATAATCCTTAGTCACTGCTTCATAACACTCGCACGCAACTGCTTCCAATCCCACTCGATCCAGAATGCTAATTTTCCCGCGTGCATATTGAATTAATTTTCGCTCTTGTAATGCACCGGCGGCGACAGTAATTCCGCTGCGGCGCACGCCGAGCATGTTGGCGAGAAATTCCTGGGTAAGGTGAAAATAATCGGCGTGGGCGCGGTCGTGGGTCATGAGTAGCCAGCGGGCTAAGCGGGGTTCGATCGCGTGAAAGTGGGCGCAGGCGGCGGTTTGTGCGAGCTGTGCCATAAGCACGTATAAATAGCGATTAAAGGTGCTGGCGAGAGCGGCGTTGCCTTGCAAATGTTGCTGTAATTTTTCTGCCGTCATGCGCAGTGCAGTGCCTGAACCTTGCACCATGGCGCGCATGGGGGCGCTGTTAATGCCGAGTGCGACGGTGGCGCCGAGCATTCCTTCGTAGCCAATTAATCCCATTTCCAGTGGCTGGTGATCGCGCAGTGTGGTTACCAGATTAATAAAACTGGTAAGCGGAAAATACACATAGCGAAAGGGTTGATCTGGCTCGCACAATATGGTGCCAGCGGTTAATTCCACCAGTTCGCAGCTTTGTAATATTTGTTCACGCGCGGCGGGCAATAAGCCTGCAATCAGGCGATTGACCGGAGGGATAGTATTGGGGGCTAGCATCGAGCGTCCTGTAGCGAAAGCGGCTCGTGGCCAGTGATATGCCACAAGTCTTGCTTTGGAGTCTACTGGATGGTTTTTTTGCTGTCTGTCCGCTACAGGGCATAGGGAAATATTTGTTGCGCCGGGGGTGGTTGCGATTTTGTTGGTAGATGGCACTGCGCGTTGCGGCCGTTGTCTCGAATTGCTGGTAAAAAAATCCCCGCAGCAGCGGGGATAACTCGGTCAGTTTTTCTCAGGCATAAACGTGGCGCAAGTTGATTAATGCCACGCCATAAACGGATTAAATATGCGTTGCCAACCCGTAAATTTCAGCGGTGCATTTAATACGGTCAAGCAGATGCAATCTTCATTTTGTAGCGCTGTAGGGCTGTGTTTATGGCTGGTGTCGCGCGCAATAAAATCCCCTTCGTGATAAACACCAAGTTCATCGGAGAAGCCGCCACTTAATATCACTGTGTATTCAAAACCCTTGTGGGTATGGGTGGGAACCTTGGCGCCTGCATTAATTTTTTGCAGGGCGACTTGGAAACCTTTTACATTCAGCAGCGAGGTTAAATCAAACTTGCTAATTTCCTTGGTTTGGCGTTGCCAGGGTAAATCCGCGAAGGATGTCGGCAGGTAACGCAGCAAAGGGTTGTTGAAATGCTGGGTAATTTTTTCGGCACTACCCATGTCCACTTTCACTTTTGGTGTGTCGCTGTGATCGTGCGGTTCCAGCGATGCCATCAATGAGTCAAACGCCTCGTCCTCGGTGCTGGCGGGCTTGATGGTTTCCAGCAGGGCGCCACCCAAGTGATTAAAATTTTTCACCAAGTCGCGACATTCGTGGCAAAAGCAGAGGTGCATAGACACCGCCAGCGCTTGCGGAATACTCAAGCTGCCCGCTGCGTAATTCATTAACGTCATATCATCGGGATGATAAGCACTCATAGTTCTTTTGCCTCAAACATTACTCGTAATTTCTGCAGCGACAGGCGCAAGCGGCCTTTCACTGTCCCCAAAGGAATTTTCAATTCCTCTGCCACTTCCTCGTGGGTTTTGCCTTCGTAGTAGACTTTGCGCAGTGCAATCATTTGTTCTTCCGGTAATTTATCGATGGCGTTTTTTACAAACTTTTCCGTCGATAAATTTTGAATCGAGCAAATGGTGGTGTCCTCAGTCGGGATCTGCCACAAGTCTTCAGTTTCTATCACCACTTCCGCGCGGGTGCGATTCAGTTTGCGCAGCATATCGATACGCTGGTTGCGCGTGATGGTGAAAATCCAGGTGGACACCGAGGCCAGCGCCTCGGAATATTTACCGGCGTTGCGCCACACACTGGTCATCACCTCTTGTACCAACACTTCGGCATGCTGACTAAAGCCTTGATTGATCGCATAGGCTTTTATACGTGGTGCAAAGTGTTTGTAGATCTCTCTAAACGCTGCTTTGTCATCGTGTTCGGCCACGCGGGCTAGCAGGGCGCCCCAGTCCGGGGTATCGTTTGCTGCACTTGAGTCATTCATCGACCGGGCCTTTGTCGTCGTCATTTGATGTCTCATTATCGCTCACCGGGTAGTTTTAGATAGTCCGTAACACACCTAATACGCCACCTTTATTGCTAGCGATCACCCATACACCCGTGTTTTCGTGCATTTGTGTAATGGGGCAATTTTTGCAAATTATTTTTCATTTTTTTTACGCCGGTTTGATCCCTCCCAAAAAACAGGGCGTAAACCATCCCCGCTGATACCCACCGATGTAATGGGTTTCGCCCTGTGTTACCGATCCAATCTAATCACCAATAACAGCTAATACGATCAATACCAGAGGTAAGGAAAAATGAAATCATTCAGAGGTTTTACTACCCTCGCGAAAGGAGCGGTGCTTGCACTACTCAGCGTCGTTCTTGTTGCCTGCGGTAGCGATAGCAAAAAGCAAGATGTGCGTGTAGCTGTCAGCCCCGCTGCTGTAACGGTAAAAGTGGGCATGACTCAAAATTTCACGGCGAGTGTTTTCGGTACTAAAAATGCGAGTGTTAGCTGGGCAGTCGATGAAGCCAATGGCGGCACTATCACTGGCGCTGGTGTGTATACGGCACCAGCCACCCCAGGCACTTACCATGTGACAGCCACCAGTGTTGCGGATAACACCAAAAAGTCCTCGGCGACCGTAACGGTTGTACCACTGGATAAAACCACCGTGCGTGTATTCCATGGTTCAGCCGACGCGCCCAAAGTGAACCTGTGGGTAAACAATGCGGAGGCAGTTTCTGATCTGGATTATTTGCAATCGACCGGCGTATTGGAGCTGGATGAAGGCACTTACAACATCGCTGTAGAGGGTGTTATCCCCAGCGGCAATGCGGTAGTGATTGGCCCGGTTGATTTGCAATTGGCGGGCAACACCGCCTATGACGTAATTGCCGTCGGTCCAGTGGCCGATATAGAGCCTTTAGTGATTGCGGACACTGGCAGCCTGAGCGATGCCACCAAAGTGCGAGTGCGTGTAGCCCACCTTGCCGCTGCCGCGCCTGAAGTAAAAGTGTTTGTCACCGCGCCCGACGCTGACCTCGCCAGCGCCACTCCGCTCGGCACTTTCGAATTTAAAGACACTCTCGGCCCCGTTGAAGTGGATGCTGGCACCTACCAGATCCGCGTAACCCTGGCTGACAATACCGTCGTTTATGATTCAGGCGCCGTAGCACTGATGGCCGGCAAAGATCTGTTGGTGGGCGCGGTAGCCAATGTTGGTACTGGTTCATCGCCCATCAGCCTTGCGGTATTGGATGGTGACGCGGTCGCAATCCTGAACGACAAAAATGCCGGTGCCGACATCCGTGTGGTACACGCCTCGGCAGATGCACCGGCTGTCGATGTCACCGCGAATGACGCTGATACGCCTGCCATCGCTAACCTCGCATTCCCCGAAGCGACTGGCTACCTGAACCTGCCTGCGGCGACCTACAACTTCAAAGTGACTCCCAACGCAGCGACTACTCCTGTTGTGATCGATGCCGACTTAGCTCTGGCGAACGGCAGTGCCTACAGCGTTTTGGCGGTAGGTGCGCTGGCCAATATTGAGGCTTTGGTGCTGACCGACAACAACCGTTCGGTGGCAACCGAAGCCAAAGTGCGTTTGGTGCACGGTTCAACCCTGGCTGGTAATGTCGATATCTATGTCGTTGCTGCGGGTGCGGATATCGCGACTGCATCCCCCGCATTCGCCAATATCCCTTTTAAAGCCGAAACCGGTTATGTCAGCCTGGCTGCCGGTGAATACGACGTAATCATTGCGCCAACCGGCACCAAAACAGAAGCCATTAAAGCCTCTGTTGCCCTTGAAAATGGTGGTGTTTATACCGCGATCGCACGCGACGGCGCTGGTTTGACTGCGGCCTTGGGGGTGATTGGTTTGGATGGTTTGGCACCTAACAAAACCCAAGTGCGTGTTATCCATGCGTCTGCGGATGCACCTAAAGTGAATCTGTGGGTAGATGGCGCTGTAGCTGCATCAGGCTTGGATTATCAGAAAACGACTGGTTTCCTTGAGCTGGATGGCGGCACCTACAACATCGCGGTAGAAGGTGTAATTCCCGGCGGCAACGCGACAGTGATAGGCCCCGTCGACTTAACCTTTGATGCCAACATGCGTTACGACGTACTGGCCGTGAATTCGGTGGCTAACATCGAACCCTTGCTACTGACCGATATGGGCAAGCTGGCTAATGGCAACAACGTGCGTGTGCGTGTGGCGCACTTGGCAGCCGCTGCACCGGAAGTGAAAGTGCATGTGACTGCACCCGGCGATGCCATTTCTGACGCGACTTCACTCGGCAGTTTCGAATTTAAAGAAACCTTAGGCCCCGTCGAAGTTCCCGCTGGTACTTATCGTATCCGTGTCACCCTGCCCGATAACACCGTGGTATTTGACTCAGGCTCAGTTGCTCTCACTAGCGGTAAAGACCTGCTAATCGGCGCTGTGCCAAACGTGGGTACCGGTACATCGCCCATCCAGCTGATTGTGGTGGACGGTGCTGACGTTGCAGTACTGGGTGATGCCATGGCGGGGGCCAATATTCGTGTAGTGCACGCCTCCGCCGATGCGCCCGCAGTGGATGTAATCGCGAATGACGGCGTGGCTCCAGCCGTCAGCAACCTGGCATTCCCTGCATTCACCAACTACCTGAACCTACCTGCCGCGACTTACAACTTCAAAGTTGTGCCTACCGGTGTAACTACCCCCGTTGTTATCAACGCCGACGTGCCACTGGCCAACAGCACCGAGTACACGCTGCTGGCAGTGGGCGCTTTGGCGAACATCGAGCCGCTGTTATTAACTGACAACAACCGCAAAGTTGCGACCGAAGCCAAAGTGCGGTTGGTGCACGGTTCTTCGTTGGCGGGTGAGGTGGATATCTACGTAGTGGCTGCCGGTGCATCCATCGCAGAAGCTATGCCCGCGTTTACGGCGGTGCCCTTCAAGGCGGATACCGGTTATGTATCGCTGGCTGCAGGTGACTACGATGTAATTATCACTCCAACCGGCACCAAAACCGAAGCCATCAAAGCCACCCTGACCTTTGCCACTGGTATGGTTTACACCGCCGTAGCACGCGATGGTGTTGGGTTGACTACACCGCTGGGTGTGATTGGTTTAGATGCATTAGCGCCGCAATAACTGCTTTTTCAGGTTATTTATCCTAAAAGCGCCCGGATTCGTCCGGGCGTTTTTTTGCCCAGAACAATACTATTTTTTCATCGGCGGCTTGAAGGATTAGCTATTGTGTATTAGTGTAGTGATACACATGGTGTTTTGGGTTGTACACCACCACACAACAATAAAGCCGCAAGGAGAGTTCGATGAGTATTCATCGCCATTTATCAATAAGCCGTTTTTTAATCCTGCTCTGCCTGTTGGCAGGTGCATCCGCGCATGCGCAAACCAGCCTGTACGAGATCAGCAAGGACAATCAGAAAATTTATTTGGGCGGCACTATTCATTTGTTGCGCAGCAGCGACTACCCCTTGCCCGCCGAATATGATCACGCCTATCAACAGGCCGATGTGCTGGTACTGGAAACCAATCTGGACAATGCGGCATCGCCTGAGTTTGGCCAAAAAATGGCGAAAGCATTTATGTACAGCGGCGGAAAAACTCTCGCCGAGGATTTGCAACCCGCACTCTGGCAAGAGCTGCAGACTTTTTCAGCCGCACGCCAATATCCCATCGCCCAAATGAGTGCCTTTAAAGCGATGTTTGTCAGTCTGTCGCTCTCGGTAGTTGAAATGCAGCGTTTAGGGTTTGGTGTGGCCGAGGGAGTGGATATGGTTTTTTTCCAAAAAGCCAAAACCGATAGCAAGCCCGTATTGGAATTGGAATCCGGCGATGAAGTATTAACACAGCTCGCATTGCTGGCGGATATGGATGCCAATATGGTGATCAAAGCTACCCTGCGCGATTTACACAAAATGGATGCGGTGTTGGAAAAAGCATTGGGTTATTGGCGTCGTGGTGAACTGGAAAAATTGGATCGCGAAATGTCGGCCGATATGCGCCGCGAAGCGCCCGAGGTCTATCAGCATTTATTAATCGCACGCAATCAGGCGTGGCTACCCAAAATAGAAAAACTGTTTGCAACGACCGATGTGGAACTGGTGTTGGTGGGTAGTTTGCATCTCTCCAGTAAAGATGGCCTGCTCGCGCAACTTAAACAGCGCGGTTATCAGGTAAAACCTTATCTCGCCAAACAACCATAATTAGCTAAAAGGAGTTTTTTATGTCTGCCTGTGTATCGCTAAAAAATCTGCAACGCCAATATTCACGCGTCACCGTTCTAAAGGGAATCAATGCCGAGGTATTGCCGGGGCAAGTCATTGCCCTCTTGGGCAAAAACGGCGCGGGTAAAACCACGTTATTAGAAACGATTCTGGGTTTTGGTTTTCCCTCGGCAGGCGAGGCGAGGCTTTGGCAGCTTGATGCCACACAAATCGGCGGTGAAACTAAGCAGCGTATTGGTTTTGTACCGCAACAGGATGAGTTGTTGCCCAGTTTAACCGGTGGGGATCACCTGAAATTATTTAAAAGTTTCCGCACCCACTGGAACCAACCGCTGGTTGATAAATTAATTGCGGAATGGTTAATTCCCATGGATATGCACACGGGAAAAATGTCGGTGGGGCAGCGACAAAAATTATCCATTCTGTTAGCGCTGGCCCATGAGCCGGAATTATTGATTCTGGACGAACCTGTTGCCAGTCTTGATCCCATCGCCCGCCGCCAGTTTTTGCAACAGCTGGTGGATATTGCCGCCGATGAAAATCGCGCAGTAATTTTTTCTACCCATATCGTGAGCGACGTGGAACGAGTTGCCAATCAGGTGTGGATGCTGCGCGATGGCGATTTGGTTTATCAGGGGGGCTTGGATGAACTTAAAGAAAGTTTTGTGCGCGTCACTTTAACGTTTGATCATCCATTTACCCAAAAAATTAGCTGGCCGGATGTAATCAAACAAAAAAATAGCGGCAATCAAACTCAGCTCACGATTGAACGCTGGCAACCCCATATGGAGCAGCAACTTGCACAGGAATTTTCAGCGCAGGTGAGGGTAGAGTTTTTAGGCCTGGAAGATATTTTTTTGGAGATGAATCCATGAATATCCAGGCAACACTCAATCAATATTGGCGCTTGATTCTGGTGATGTTGTTGCCGGCGCGCTATGTAAAATGGTTAGCTGTATTTACATTCACGGTGTTAATGTCCGGTGCGATACTACGTTTTTTTGGTCACTCGCTAGTCTTGTATATAGGCACAGCATTTAGCCTCCTGCTACTGATGATGATAGGCATGTTGGTGCCGGGGCAAATGCTCGCACTTAGAAGCAGCAAACAATTCCAGTATATGGCCGATCTTCGGTATAAATTATTTTTCCTGGCGCTGGCATTTTGGTGCTTGGCATCCTTGGCCTTATCTGCCGCCCTGACTACACTAGATCCAAAAGGGTTCAGTTTTCCTATTACCTTAGCTGTAGCAACTATGGGGTTGAGTGGTGTTGCTGTGCTCTTTGCGGTGGTTGGCTCTTATATGCAAACCGCACAGGGTTTCGTTCCATTATTTGTGTGGGTGCTCTTCTTCTCCGCAAAAAGTACCAATTTATTTTCTTCCGCACACATAACTACTTATTGGTTCATCACTATAGGTTTATGGTCGGTAATGTTTATCTGGTGGTTTCGTTGGCAGCCACAAAAATATCTGGTGAATTTTATGACCCTGCCCGCAGCAGAAATGCAGCGGCTGCAAATGACTAATTCCCAGACGATAGCGGCAGCCTTTTCTGCGGTACCTAACACCCTTGCAGGCAGCTTGTTAGTAGGTGCCTCAGATGGTATTCAAGCTTGGTGCAAGCGTGAGCTGGGGCAGTTGGTGTTTTTTCTGCTTATGCTTGGGTTGATGTTTTATTGGATAAAACAAATCCCGCAAAATGTGGCGGGGGTTATGGTTGGCATTTACCTGTTTATTTTCATCTGCATTCGCGGCAGCGTTATCTTCCAGCACATTTTCCGCAATCTGCATCGCTTGTGGATGCATAGCTCCTTTTCCAGAACAGAAATTCTCACTTACATTGAAGCACGTTATTTCCTGTTATTGGCTGCTTCCTTGATGCCCGTCATCTTTGCGCTTGGCCTGATTAACCATTATCTATTGGATGAATTGTTAAGCCTGTTTAACGTCGTTTATTTATTGCTGATTGGTTTGTTGATGTGCGGCTTGTCGTTTTACCTGGGTTTGTTTATCTACCTGAAAAGCGCTGCCAGTTTCCTCTGGTTGAATTGGGTTAGCCCAATAGTAAACCTCTGTCTGATTGGCGTGATGGTTTACTTTAATATCCTGTTTGGACCTGACCCGAGTGTTGAACACAGGGATTATCTGACATTTTCTACCGGGTTATTAATACTGGTTTTAGCGGGGCGCACATGGGTTAAATCCCATTGGCACAAGATTAACTTTTTCAGGGTGAAAAACTAATGTTCACTCTCAATCCCCAATCCGGCATTCCTATTTATCGTCAACTCGCCGAACAAATTCGGCGTATGGTGGCGGGTGGTCAATTAAAAGAGGGTGATGAATTGCCCTCGGTGCGCGAAGTGGCGTTGGAGCATGCGGTAAACCCCATGACCATTTCCAAAGCTTATAGTTTGTTAGAACTGGAGGGTGTGCTGGCGCGGCAGCGCGGTAAACCCATGCAGGTGGCGGCGCAAAAAAAATCGGCGCATAACGAACAGCAGCGCTTGGCACATTTGCATCCACAGCTTGAACAATTGGTACTGGCGGCGCGGCAATTGGAAATTCCCGATAAGTTGCTGCTTAGCAGTTTGCGTGAATTACTTGCGGAAAAATAATATTAATTGGGTATCCATAAGGAACCAACGGATGAAAATAACCTGGTCTGTTTATACAGTGTTGTGTTTTTTATCGCTCGGCATCGTGTCGGGATGCGATGAAAAAACCAATGAACTATCAACGGCAGCATCGCTGCTTAAACCTTGCCCTGGCTTTGAAGAAACGGGAAAACCACCGGTGGTCTATGGTGCCCAGTGTGGCGAGCTGAGGGTTAAAGAAAATCCGCAGGATGCACAAAGTGCAGAAATTAAAATTGCGATTTTGCGGTTGCCAGCAATTAGCCCCGTGGCGCAAGCTGATCCCCTGTTTTTAATTCAGGGTGGACCGGGTGGTTCATCCATTGAAATGGCGAATCAGCTGCATGGTTTTTTTGCGGATATACGCAAAAACCGCGATTTAATTTTTATTGATCAGCGTGGCACGGGAAAATCCAACCCTCTGCATTGCGAAAAAATGTCGCCGCTGGATGCTAACCTGCCTGATGCTGCCCAACTGGAAAAACAGTTGGACATTATGCGCGCCTGCGTAGATAAATATAAAAATTCCCTGCCGTTTTATACCACTTGGCACGCCGTACAAGATATAGATGCGGTGCGCACTGCCTTGGGCTACCAAAAAATTAATCTGTGGGGCGTCTCTTATGGCACCCGTGTTGCGCTCGAATACTCGCGGCAATCTGGCGATAACACGCGCAGTATTATTTTAGATGGTGTTGCTCCTACCGAAATTGCACTCGGAAAATATTCTGCACGGGATATGCTCGCGGCGCTGACCGCCGTCAGCAATGAATGTATGGCGCAAACGGAGTGCGCCGCGCAGTATGGCAACCCGCTGGAAAAAGCAGAAATTGTGTATTCGCGTTTGCGTGCGGCGGAAGAAGCAGGTGAACCAATACAGGTGACTTACCGACATCCGCGTCATCAACAAGAAGCGACCCAACGGTTAACGCCGCGCGCATTTTCGCTGTTGATGTTTATGGCGCTTTACACCCGCGACATGACCGTGCTGTTGCCGGAAATGATTAGCCATGCCGAGCAAGAAAATTATCAGCTATTGGCTGCATTACTTTCTCTTGCCAGTGATCAGGCTTACAAAATGAATATCGCCGAGGCGATGCATTTCAGTGTGATTTGCAATGAAGACTGGCCGCTTATTTCGGCGAGTGATAGAGCAACCACGCCGCCTTTTTTTGGTTTTAATCCCATTGAGGATAAAGCCGCTATTTGTGCTATGTGGCCTGCTGCCGAATTACCGGCGGACTATTGGGAACCCATTCGTAGCACAGTCCCAGCGTTATTACTGTCAGGAAAATATGATCCGGTCACGCCACAAGTCTGGGCTGACTCTGTTGCGAATACTTTGCCCAATGCGACCGCCTTGGTGGCGGAGGGTGGTAATCACGGTGTATCCACCGAAGGTTGTATGCCACAAATTATTGCGCAATTTATTGAGCGGGCGAGTATGGAGGGCGTGAATAGAGATTGTGTTGCGCAAATTAAAACCTTGCCGTTAGTGTTGGGCGCCAACCAAACTGCCAGTGTTTCATCGAGTTCGGTCAAGGTCTCATCCAGTGCGAAAAATATTTCTTCGAGTTCAGCACAGGCATCATCCAGCGCGGTAATAATAGAAGGAGCCCAACCATGATTCGCGTTGAACACTTAAGCAAAGTTTTTCATCCAAAAAAACAAAAAAATAGTGCCTTGCCTGCAACCAAGCAGCTGCCTGAGGCAAGTGTCATTACCGCATTAAATGATGTGAGCTTTACTCTGAAGGACGGCGAAATAACCGGTTTGTTAGGGTTAAATGGTGCGGGTAAATCTACCCTGATGCGTTTGATTTATGGTTTGTTGCAGCCGACAGCGGGCGATGTGTGGGTGAACGAACATCAGCTCAGTGTCGCAGCCAATGCCGCGCGGCAACAATTGGGTGTGCTGCCGGATGACACAGGTTTGTACAAGCGGTTAAGTGCGCGTGAAAATATTCGCTACTTTGGCGAGCTGCAAGGTTTAACCGGCATGCAGCTGGAAGAATCCATTAATCAATTAATTAACTGGTTGGGCATGGAGGCAATTGCCGATCGTCGCGCGGAAGGTTTCTCGCTCGGTGAACGGATGAAAACGGCTCTGGCGCGCGCCATAGTGCATCAACCGCAACATATTTTATTAGACGAACCCACCAACGGACTGGATGTAATTACCACGCGCTCGGTGCGCCGTTTATTGCACGAATTAAAAGCGCAAAATCGCTGCGTGATTTTTTCCAGCCATTTGATGCACGAAGTCAGCGGCCTGTGTGATCGCATTTTGGTGATTCATCACGGGCGCATTCTGGCCGATGGCAATCTTGAGACAATTATGGAAATAGGGCAGGCCACCAATTTGGAGGACGCCTTTGTCAATTTGGTGCAGGCGGCCAACAAGGAATCTATTTATGAATAAATTTCTGCAAACCTTGTTAATTGTGTGGCGCAAAGAATGGCGCGATGCCCTGCGCGATAAAAAAAGTTTACGCATGGCATTTTTAATGCCGGTGTATTTTGTTGCAGTATTTGTTGCTTCGTCCTTATTTATTATTCATATGAGCCAGCAATCGCGCGCGACTACCAGTGAACCGATTAAATTATCGGTTGTTGGCGCCGAGCAGTTGCCTGCCTTGGTGGATTGGTTACAGGAGCGTGGTATTCAGGTGCAGGCGGCGGATGAACAAGCCTATCAGCAAGTACAAAGTGGGCAGTTGGGTTACGCCTTAATTGTGCCGGAGGATGCGCGCGAAAAATTTGCCACCGGAGAATCGATTGAATTAGCGCTAGTGTTTGATGCCACCAATAATAAATTGCAGGGCGCATTACATTTTGTGCGACAACAAATTTGGAGTTGGAACGCGCGTGTTGGCAGTTTACGTTTGCTGTCGCGCGGCATATCGCCTGCCATCGTCAACCCGGTAATGGTGCGTGATTTAAATGTGGCAAGCGATCAAAAAATGGGATTTTTTGTGATGGCCAGTTTGCCCATGCTATTAATTCTTACGGTATTTATGGCAACCGTGGGTTTCAGTGCGGACATGACCGCGGGCGAACGCGAGCGGCGTTCATTAGAGTCGCTGTTAATTACACCTGCGCCCTCTGGCGCTTTGTTGTTGGGGAAATGGCTTAACAGTTTGTCATTAACCTTTTTGGTGCTGGTGGTTGAATTATCGCTGCTCGCTATCGCTTTTGCGTATGTGCCATTTAAAGAGTTGGGTTTACGGGTACATGTTACGCCCTTGGATTTATTGGTGGTGTTGGTGGCGTTAATGTCGTTGGCGATAGTCGCGACGGCGCTACAGTTTTTAATTTCCATGTTTGCGCGCAGTTTTAAAGATGCACAAACCTACATGGGGCTAATGATTTTTATCCCCATGGTGCCATTGTTTTACACGCTCCTGAACCCCAGCGCCTACGCCGATTGGTTTCGCTGGGTGCCGGTATTAGCGCAGCAATTAGTGGTGAAAGATTTATTGCTGGGTGGCGATGTACCACTGCTCGCATTTGCCCAGGCATGGTTAGTGGCGGTGGTATTAGCGGCAATATTTTTGCGTTTTACTGCGCAGCAATTGCGTAAACCGAAAATTGTGTATGGGGTGTAAATGCCCTGCGGTATCACGGGGTAAATGGAAAAAAATCACCGGGGTCTTGTGTGAAAAGTCATAGAGCAATCCAGTCACAGGGAGGATGCTGAATAGTGTAGATATTTTTCTACCTATCAAGGAGGTTCATCATGACTAGCAAGGTTTTGATTGTTCTCGAAAGTGGATATCGCTTTGACTTTGACCCTACGGGCGCACCGGATTTCACCTACACCACACTGGTGAATACGCTGACCAGCGCCGGATTCCAGGTTACCCGCGCGCATCGGGAATCGGATGCGACACCCGGTGTACTGCGGTCCTTCGATTTTGCGGCGCCGGGCGCCAACCTGTTGCAATATGATGTTATCTGGCTGATTGGTTTGCGCGGGCGCAACCTCTCCTTTGGTGCCAGCGGTAGTTTTGATTTGAGTGAGGCAGAGCTGGCGGCAATTACTCGCTTTATGGATGCCGGTGGTGGTGTATTTGCCACGGGCGACCACGACAGCCTTGGTGCGGATATGTGTGGCCGCATTCCGCGTGTGCGTGCCGCGCGCTGTTGGTATGGCGCAGGTGATGGCACGACCCTCGCCGACGATCACTCCCCCATGCCAGACGACTTTCCCAAAAATTTCCCACCTTTTAGTGCGGCGCGCGCCGACACCACGCGGCCTAATCCGGCGGGTGACTACAGCGAATTTTCTGCCCCCTTTGTGTGGTTTGAAAACCAGTCGGACTCTGTGCCTCAGGTAATCGCGCCCATCACCTCGCCCGCGCACCCCATTCTGCGCAATGGGGACAGGGATATAGTGCTTTACCCGGATCATATGCACGAGGGTAATACTCTGGGAGAGGTGCCCGGTTATAACTACAACCAAACCCTGATGCTCGATGGCCAGAACTTTGTGGAGTTTCCCGCACTGGCTGGCGAACACCCCAAGCCCGAGGTCATCGCTACCGGGCAGGTGCTGGAAAATGCTTCGCGCTTTGCTACGGGTGGCAATGCTGATTTGGCAATTGCCTCCAGCAAAACAGTGAACACACTCAGTGTCTATGACGGCCGTCGCGCAGGTGTTGGTCGGGTAGTAACCGGGGCGACGTTTCACCATTACGTGGACATCAACCTTACCGGTGATTCCGGCATCACCCCCGGCTTACCGCAAACGCGTGCGGGTGCCGATGCGGCCAAGGGTCACGGCTTCGCCCATCCGGGAGCTGAATCGACCTTTGACGATATTAAGACAGTCTTTATTAATATCACCCGCTGGCTGGCGCGACCAAGGCCAGCCATTCGTTTAGTGCTGGAGCGAAGCACCTTCGGGCAGGACGAAGTGACAGTCAATCCGGAATTTGCCGGTGCCTTTTTGGTGACGGTGGATGGATTGAAACCGGGGCAATTCCCTGGCGGCGGCATCACTACCCTCATGCCATCGGCGGCGCAGTTGGCTAGTTGGGCGCCCGCCATCAGCTTGTCGGGAGCGCCGGCGATTGAAGTAATCCCCACCGGGGTAGCCAGTGATGATCCGACCCTCGCGGCGCGTTTGCAGCGGTTTACCTTCACTTATCGGGTGCGCTTTGTCGGCAATGCCTTTGGTTTTGCTGAACCCAATCGAACAGTGGAAGTGAATGCCGCCCTGAACAGCACTGAGGGAGCATTGTCCGATACCGCCTGGATTCAGCTGGTGAAATCGGCCAACCCCTTTATGCTCGATCTGGAGGGTGGCAATACTACTTCCTGGCTAAGTTCCGACTTGAAGGTGTTTCGCGTGGTTGCGGGCGAGTCGGTGCACGGCGTCAGCCTGCCGAATGGCGCTACCCGTGCCCAGGCGCTGCAGTTCATTAATACCCTTAGCGGCAGCATCACACCTGCCCAGTTTGAGGCACTTACTGGCAACCAGTCGGCGTCTGCACTGAGCCCTTTTCCTACCACTACCAGTGGCCGCAATGTGTACAACTTTGCCATCGCGCGGGTGAGACGGAATGGCACCATGCTAGCGGCGAATGATGTGCGCTTGTTTTTCCGTATCTTCACGTCGCAAACCACTGCCGCACTCACCTACCGCGAGGCGATGGGCGCCCCTTTGGAAGGCTACCTGAAAACCGCAGGTGCTAACCCGATTGCTTTGCCGGGCCAGGCCGGCGGTGAATGGTTGTCATTTCCCTGTTTTGCTGAAGGGCGTGCCGCAACGCCAGCCACTCAAGTGGATGGCAACAATGTGAAAGACATCAGCACCAGCGAAAGTAATAAGTTTTTTGGTGCGCTGCTGGATACCAACCTAAGCGGGAATTACCTGCCACCCACACCGGCCGGTGGCACTGCGGAGCCACTGCCCGATCTGTTGATGGGTGAACACCAATGTCTGGTGGCGCAAATCGAATTTGCTGGAACACCCATCCCCAATGGTGCCAACCCCAGCACCTCCGACAAGTTGTCGCAGCGCAATATAGCGTTAAGTGAAGTCGCCAACCCCGGCTTGGCTGCCTCGCGCCTCGCTGTTCACACCTTTGAGATAGAGGCAAGGCCACAGCCCATTAGCGATTCACTGTTGCCAGATGAGCTGTTGCTGGAATGGTCGCGCAACCTGCCGGATGGCACCTACGTGAATATCGAAATTCCCGGCTGGCGCGCGCAGGAGGTGGTGATGCTGGCGGATCGCTACTATCCGCTGCATAACATTCGCGCGCTGGATGATCGTACTATCCAGTTACCGGCGGGCGGCAGCTGTTATATTCCATTGCCGCGCAGCCTTAAACGCCAAACCGGAGTGATCAGTGTGGAGCTGCCCTTGGGAATCAAAAAGGGTCAGCGCTTTGATGTGGCGGTGCGGCAAATTACCAATCGCGGGCGCAACGTAAAATTCCCGTCACCCAAAATGCGGGAGATTTCGCGGAAGGAGGCAGAAAAGCTGATTGCTGGATTGCTTAAAAGCAGCGGCGATACCCGCACCAAAACCCGCGATCTACTGGCACAAAAGGGTGGGGTATTCGACTTGGGTAACAACCTTAGTTTGGTGACTGACCTGTCAGTACTGGATGCGCAAGGCGACCACGCCGTACTTATTGAGCACCCCGATCCCAAGGCGATGGAAGCAGCGCGGCGCGAAGCGCGTATGTGGCGCGAAACCCTCGGTGCTTTCCAGCTGGGAATTCCGGTATCGGTGAAAGATGACATGCTGTTGCATCATCTGCGCCTATTGTCGGTTATGACCTGGCGCGCCGCGAAGCTGAGCCGCAAAAGCCGTTGGTATGCAACCTTTACTCGCTATGTCGAGTTACTCACTGACAAAGTGCGCGCCTTGGGCGGCGACCCGTTTGCGCTACCGGCAACACCGGATGGCATTATCCCGCAGTTGGGTGTGAAGGATGATAAGCCAGCAGACGGTGGCGCAAACCCTGGTCAAGGCGGTGCGGCAGGCGACACAGCGGATGGCTACTTTGAACCTGCGGTGGACGATTGGCTGGCAGGTACTCAAGGGCTCCCTGCACCGGCAGATGCCAAACCCGGCATTTGGTCAGGTAAGGTCAGTGGTCTGCTGTTCGATCACTTCGGTGACTTTGAGGGCTTTACCTTGGAGACTTATGGCGGCGTACATCTGCGCTTTTTCAGTCGCGAAATGGCGATTCATGGTTTGGCGCAGAGTGCGTGGAAGGAGCGTTATGTAGTGACCGTGATTTCAGTTTCAGCGCAAAGCCGGGAGGTTCGCCGACTACTGATCCGGGGCCACTCGGTCTAGCGGCGATGATCCAGTCAGCATGGTTTGTTGTGTCCAATACGAAAAAAGGCGCCCCGGCGCCTTTTTTCGTTAGCCGCTCTTTCCTGGCATCATTGCTAGCGTGCGGTACTACCGATAGCAATCGTATCCAGGTGGCTGCGGCAGTGAGTCTATTGATCTCGCTGGTTAACCTTGCGGTGGTTGTGTCGCAATAAAATGCCCATAGTTCAGCGCGCCCGTGTAAAATTTTTCCAAATTTTCATAAATAGAAAAATCAATTTGGTTGCGGAATTTTGCCCAGCCGATAAAACAGGCAAGGCGGATTTGGGCATCGTTATAAGGTGTGCTTGTCGGCCAGGACATCTGGTTTAATTCCGCGAGTGTTGACTGGATGCGCGCGGCTTGGCGTTGCAAGTAGGGCACTGCGCTGATGTCTACACCATCGCGTTTGATGAAAAACAAATTCACTGTTGCATCCATCAGTGTGCTTACCAGACACAGCACATCCAACTCCTGCGCGGTTTTGCAAAATTCCTGCCCGGCTTTTTCGCGCAGGTATTTGGTGATGGAAGCGGAGTCGGTTAAAAAAATATCACCATCTTCCAGAAACGGCACCCGCTGGGTGGGCGACTTGGCGGTGCTGCCAGCCTGATCGGTCTCAATAAATTCAAACGCCTGCTGCGTTTCCAATAATACGATGCGCACGTGGCGCACAAAGGGGGAGGTGTAGCTACCGTAAAGTTTCATGAATACCTCTGCTTAGTTTTTGGGCGGAAATTTAAATGCCTGGCGTGCGAGTAATTTCCAGTCGCCCGCTTGTTTTTGCCACACCAATAAAATGCCCAGTTCAATCGTATTGGGTACACCGCCATCTTTTATATCGGCTTTCAAATTGTGCCGCACCAGTGCCGTGTCGCCGCTAATGGTGATGGTCTGTTCGCGCAAATCCATCGTCACAAAATCGGATTTGCCACTGGCAATTTTTTCCACAAACGCGGCCTGGTCTTCCATGGTGCCACTGGAGTGGCCGTAACTTAATTGCGGTGCGGAGAGTGCGAGCAGCGCTTTTCTGTCGCCTTCAATCATAGCGCTGCGCAGGGCGGAGACTTTTTCTTCCAACTGCTGTTGGTCGCTGTTTGCAAAACTGGTGCAGGCAAGGCTCGCGCACAGAAGGCCTAATACTAAAGATTTCATGGTCGTTCTCCGGTCATGGTGGGCGGTTAATAGTGTTATTGCCCGTGGGGTGGCTGCCGATTACCGGATTGTAGCGGCTGGGCGCGGATTTGTGCGTTAAAGAAGGGCAAAGGTTATGTGAATCCAGCCTTTCAAGATGTGCTGATATTCCAATAGGGTTTTTGACAAGCATGATGTTTATCACGACACTGTTGAGACATGCATCGCGTATTGATGCGAGTGGCAACCGGTTTTCATCATTGCAGAAGGGAGTTTTTTATGTCGGAGCTCAGAACAGCCAAAAACCCTAATAAACCCAGCCTTGCCGAGCGTTTGCAGCATCTGGTGGATGACCGGCGCGGTGTGAACAAGGCTGTGCCGATTAATTTGAGTAGTTTTCTCAATGAATCGCAGATGCTGGCGCTACACAGTCTGGAAAGTTTTGGCTGGAACCTCTGGTTTGTGCGCCGCCCTATGTTTATGCCGCCATTAGTCGTGGTCGCTAATGGTGAATCCACCCAACATGCGGTGTTGGAAGAGGATGGCTCGGTGAATTTAAAACCGCAGATCCATTTGCGTCATTAGCAGTGAAATTATTCAGGCGCGATTCAGTGCATCGCGCCTAGCATCAATTCCATAAACCACCGGAGTTGCTGCTATGTCCAAGATTCTCGCTTCCTTTGCACTTGTCATCTTGTCTTCTGTGCTGGTCGCCTGTGGCGGCAGTGGCAGTGCTGCCTCCGATCCGGGTGAAGACTATCGGCCAGAACTGCGCGCCTTCGATATCATCGACAGTTACGACACCGACACCGCAATTCCCAATCACCCGCCCTTGGCGCTCAGCCCTTATTTTTACGATGGTTTGTACGAAGTGTTCTGGGCGGTGGACAGTCTGGAAGATTACACCGTGAGTCTGCGTATTAATGACCGCGCTTCTATCGCCGGAAGTATCTTGATTAACTCCCAGGTATGCGGCGCCGGTCGTGTGTGCGATCAAGGTGGCAACTGGATCTGTGAATATACCAATGACTTTTTTATGTCTTGTGACAATTCACCGCGCGAGGTGGATATTTATCCGCTGATTAGCCAGCTGCCACAGCGAGTGTTTTTATTGTTAGAAGTGTGCGACAGAAACTCAGGTTACTGCGAATACGATTATTATCCTGTAACGCTTGAGTAACCTTTTATCCAGCCCCGGTGGGGCTCTGGATAAATTTATCCAATAGGTTCATGCTGCCGCTTTTTTTGCGGCAGCTGTCATGATCACCGACCCTCTGTTTTATTGTCTTGCTATTCCCGTTGTTATTTTAGTTGGCATGTCCAAAGGTGGCTTTGGTGGCGGCTTTGGCATGCTCGCGGTTCCCCTTTTATCGCTGTTAATTGACCCGCGCTTGGCGGCTGCAATTTTGTTGCCCATTTTATGCATTATGGATGCGGTGGGGCTGTGGAGCTTTCGTGGCACCTGGGACAAACTCAATTTAAAAATCCTGCTGCCCGGTGCACTGCTGGGGACGCTTGCTGGTGCACTCACCTTTGAAATGGCCAATGCAGATTGGGTGCGCTTATTAATTGGATTGTTGTCGATTTATTTTGTTGCCCATTATCTGTGGGGAAAACGTTTTCTGGAGCAAATGGCGCAGCGTTCGCCGAATAAAATCAGCGGCAGTTTTTGGGGCGCTATCGCCGGTTATGTCAGCTACATCGCCCACGCCGGTGGCCCACCCATCGCCATTTATTTATTGCCACAACATTTATCCAAGTCGGTATTAGCGGGTACCACTATTTTATTTTTTGCGATTATTAATTTTGTAAAACTGATTCCCTACGCGCTGCTTGGGCAAATATCGGGCGGCTCCTTTTACACTTCACTCCTGTTATTGCCACTGGCCCCTTTGGGAGTACTGCTGGGCGTTTATTTGCACCGCCGCGTATCCGATCGTTTCTTTTATTGGATGAGCTACAGCTTCCTGTTATTGGCGGGTGTGAAATTAACTTATGAAGGGGCTTGGGGAATCTTTGGTTAAAGCGGGCGGGCTGGTATTTATCGATGGATTCTATATGATTCGCGCGCGAGTGTTTGGACGGTAAATAAAAAACGAAAACTGAATTAAAAAGGAAAATGGAGTATGCGCGTAATTTTAACGGCCGGATTATTAACCTTACCTATGACCAGTTGGGCAGTGAACACTGAACCTGCGGGGTTTTATGCAGGCGTTGGTGTTAGCCAGATTGAGTACTCGGGCAAGCTGCCAGCAGCGCTGGATAAAAAGCCGGATTGGACAGCGTTTGAATTGGCAGGTGGCTACAAACACAGCCCGTTTGTGGGTGTTGAATCGCGTATCGGTTTTGGCGGTTCACCGGAACTGCTTTACGGTGGGGTTTACTATCGCACGGAAAGTGCAAATGACACCGCAAAAACGTATTTGCTTCTGGGATTTGCGGGTGCAAGCATTGAGGGGAATGCCGGTGATGATTTGTCGCTCTCTGGTATTTCCTATGGGGCGGGTGTTGGTTTTCCCGTCGGGCACAATTTGAACCTCAACCTTGAATACCGCATGTTGGTGGATGATAGCGATGCCGACGTGAATATGGGTGCATTTGCAGTCAATATGGATTATCGCTTCTCTGGTTTTGGTAGTGGCGCTAGTGCAGGTCAGGCTTCTTTTGCTCCTGCGGTGGATGCCGGTTTTTATGCGGGTCTCGGTGTGGCTCAAATCGAGCTGAGTGAAGATGAGATCTATGAAGAAGATGAGTTTGATGATGAACTCGACGAAGAATTTGACGATGAAGATGCCGAAGACGGCGCGCCGGATCTGAAGTGGAATGCGGTAGAGTTGATTGGCGGTTATCGTTATAACTCGCTGGCTACCGTTGAAGCGCGTTTTGGTGTGAGTGATAAGGATGAGCTGCTGAGCTTCACTTACGCATCGCTGTATTATCGCCCCAGCATTGAACTATCCAAAGTGCAGCTTTATGGTTTGCTTGGTTATACATCGGTCAATACGAAGTTTGAAGATGAACCCGATGAAGAAACGGGGGAGGTAGATAAAGAGAGCGATACAATCTCAAGCTTTTCTTATGGCGCAGGTGTTAATCTGCTAATTGGTGAGCAGTTTAGTGTTGGTCTTGAGTATCGTTTGTTGGCAAGTGATGAAGACGATGGCTATTCGAGTGATTTGAATGCGTTGGCGGCGAATGTAAATTATCGCTTCTGATTTTTAAGTTCAGATCGAGAGAAAGGAATCTTTCGTTTATTTTTGTCCCATTTCCACGTAAAACCTGAAATCAAGACTCCCTTCTTTTACGCTTCCTCGCATTTTGTAACGACAACTTTCTCTTAGGGTATAACCGCCTCTGCGCTACTACTGGCACTGCTTGCCAAGTCACGTGCAAGCATACAGTGGGTTTTAATTTTCTCTTCAATTTTTGCCGCTGTGCTCGAGGTTTGCTGTTGTTGCCGCCAGAACTTGCAGTCAACACTATCGGCTTTGAGTTGACGCAATTTAGTCAGGCGCTCAGCTTCGGCTTTATCGGCAAGCTGCTGTTCGCGGCGCGCTTCGGCGGCGGCGAGAAAACTTTCGTGGGTGAGTGTATCGCCGGTTTCGGTTGTTGTGTTTTGCGTTTCGCTTTCCGCGGTTTCTGACGTGTTGTTAGCAGCTTCACTGGTGTCTGTACCGAGCTGTGTCAGTGCTGCTTGCATGGCTGGCTGGTGTTGTGCTGCTGCGCTTTTTTTAGCGGTTGAATTGCTTCCGCTGTCGGCCATTAACCAATAGGTGGAGCCGACACCGAGTAAAAATAAGCCCGCGCCTATAGCAATTGTTTTTGTCCCGATTTCCATTGCATGCTCCTTGTGTGCATCGAGGGAGGGGTGATCAAAATTCTTGGTAGCTGAATTTGTTGCCTCCTGCATTTGCGATGAAATGACAGGAGGCATTGGCACAGGCTAAAAAACTATTTCTTTTTCAGCGCCTGTTGTAACAACGCACCCATACTGCCCATTGCCGCAGGGGCAGGGTTGTTTTTCTGCGCTGCGCGCTGTTGGTTTTGTGATTGCGGACGTCCGCCCCCCCGGTTGTTTGATGAAGAGTTGCCTTCCACCTTTTCACCAGGTGTATCATCCAAACGCAATGACAGGGCGATACGTTTGCGCGGTACATCCACTTCCATTACTTTGGCTTTTACGATATCACCGGCTTTCACCGCTTCGCGTGGATCTTTAATAAAGTTGTGCGAGAGCGCGGAGATATGTACCAAACCATCCTGATGCACACCAATATCCACAAAGGCACCGAAGTTGGTCACGTTAGTAACTGTGCCTTCCAGAATCATTCCTGGAACCAAGTCGGTAATTTCTTCTACACCTTCCTGGAATTGCGCGGTTTTAAATTCAGGGCGCGGGTCGCGGCCGGGTTTATCCAATTCTTTGATGATGTCGGTTACGGTGGGAACACCGAATTTTTCATCGGTGTAGTCCACCGCTTTTAAGCCGCGCAGGAAGGATGAATCACCAATCAGCCCTTTAATTTCGCGCGCGTTTTTCTGCGCGATTTTTTCAACAATCGAATAGGATTCAGGATGCACAGCAGAGGCGTCGAGTGGGTTGTCACCACCGGCAACACGCAAAAATCCTGCGGCTTGTTCAAAGGTTTTTTCACCAAAGCGCGGTACTTTTTTCAATGCTGCACGCGAATTAAACGCGCCGTTCTGGTTGCGGAATTCGACGATGTTATTCGCCAGTGTCGTGTTCAACCCGGACACACGTGCCAGCAGCGCAGCCGATGCGGTATTCACTTCTACACCCACTGCGTTCACACAGTCCTCAACTACCGCATCGAGCGAGCGCGCCAGTTGCGATTGCGAAACGTCGTGTTGGTACTGGCCAACGCCGATGGATTTTGGATCGATTTTTACCAATTCAGCGAGTGGATCTTGCAAACGGCGCGCGATAGAAATTGCACCGCGGATGGTTACATCCAAATCGGGAAATTCTTTCGCTGCAAATTCAGAGGCAGAGTAAACCGATGCCCCGGCTTCACTCACAATCACCGTGCTGGCTTTAATATCGGTGTGCTTTTTCAATACATCTTTAGCAAATTTTTCGGTCTCGCGCGATGCAGTACCGTTACCAATCGCAATCAAACCGACATTATGTTTGTTGCACAGGTGAACCAAAATCGCTTCGGATTCGGCGATTTTATTCAGCGGCGGAGTCGGGTACATCACACAGTGGTCGAGCACTTTACCGGTCGCATCAACCACCGCGACTTTTACGCCGGTGCGCATACCAGGGTCTAGGCCGATAGTAGCTTTTTGCCCGGCAGGTGCCGCGAGCAACAAATCTTTTAAATTGGATGCGAAAACTTTAATCGCTTCTTCTTCGGCTTTTTCGCGCAGCTCGCCGAGCAAATCCGTTTCCAAATGCGTGAGCAATTTTACTCGCCAGGTCCAGCGCACCACTTCAGCGAGCCAGCCATCGGCAGCGCGGCCTTTATCTTGCACCTGCCAGTGTTCTGCGATCATGGACTCGCAGGGATGACCGATGCGCGCTTCTTCATCGCCCACTTTAATGGAGATGGTGAGCACGCCTTCGTTGCGACCGCGGAACATGGCCAATGCGCGGTGCGATGGCACCGATTTAAGCGGTTCGTCGTGCTCAAAATAATCGCGGAATTTTTGCACTTCCTGTGAAGCGTCTGTTTCTTTGCCGGTGGCGACGCGCGCCGAAAAGGTGGCTTCCTGTTGCAGGAAATGGCGCAGGCGACCGAGCAATTCGGCATCTTCACTGAATTTTTCCATCAGGATGTATTTGGCACCGTCGAGCGCGGATTTCACATCATTAATGCTGTGCTCGGCATTAAAATATTTAGCGGCTTCCACTTCGGGCGCGAGTGTTGGGTCGGCCAACAAGGCGTCTGCCAAAGGCTCCAATCCAGCCTCTTTGGCGATTTGACCTTTGGTGCGGCGCTTGGGTTTGTAGGGCAAGTACAAGTCTTCCAGGCGGTTTTTGGTGTCGGCGATCTGGATCTCGCGCTCCAATTCCGGCGTGAGCTTCTCTTGTTCGGCGATAGATTTGAGGATCGCCGCGCGGCGCTCTTCCAGTTCGCGCAGGTAGCGCAGGCGTTCTTCCAGGGTGCGCATTTGCGTATCGTCCAGCCCGCCAGTCACTTCTTTACGGTAGCGGGAGATAAAGGGTACGGTCGCACCTTCATCCAGCAGCCCTACGGCGGCGCTAACTTGTTGTTCCTGAACGTTTAATTCGTCGGCAATACGTTTGGCAATACTCGGTAAGCTGGTCATAACATAAAGGCTCGTGTAGCGGGCTTGAATCGGAAAGGGCACCATTATCGCCAAAATCCCCCTGTGTGCCAGACTTGTTTTTGGTAAGGCTTTGTGAACGGGAAATGGGCTGCCAATATTTTTTTCCTGCAGTGAATCCAGCGGCGTTGGTGTTGCGTCTTAGTGGTTATGCGCATGTTGATTAAACGGGTTTCACTGTCAGATTATTGGAGAAAAATTATGTTAGTTCGCAACGGTTTACTGGGGGCATGGTTCTTGGGGGGGGACTGTGTTTGGCTGCGCCGCTGGCGCTGGCCGAAATGGTCGCCAAGGTTTACCCCGTGAAAGATTTCAGCGAGTTTGTGAGCGGTGGTAATACCCATATTGAAATCACCCAAAGTGATAAAGAGTACTTGCGGGTAGAGGCGGATGCCGAGGTAATGCAGCGGGTAAAAGTGGATCAGACCGGCAAACGTGTCAGTGTGTGGTTAAAAAGCGATAAGGGTGGTGTGTTCAGTTGGTTTGGTCAGGGCAATGATCCGGTGAAAGTCATTCTGGGGGTTAAACAGCTGGAGTTACTGGATATTTCCGGTGGTGCCCATGCCAGGGTGGCAGATTTGCAGGGGCGCGATTTTGAATTCAAAGCCAGCGGTGCCGCCAATGGCGATTTCGATCGCTTGACCATGGACAAGGTGAGGATGGATTTGTCCGGGGCGGGCAATGTGCGCATCGCGTCGGTTACCACCCAGGAGCAGGGCTACGATATTTCCGGTGCCTCCAATGTCGAGATCAAAGGAGATAGTCATAGTGAGCGTCTGATGGTGGGCGCCAGCGGTGCCAGCAATTTCCGCGGCAAATCGCTTACCGCCCGTCAGGCCGAGTTAAATGCCAGTGGTGCATCGCATATTAAGGCGACGGTGACTGAGACCTTGGTGGCAGATGCCAGCGGTGCATCCAGTGTGGACTATTACGGTAACCCGCACGCTAAAACCAAGGCCACGGGGGCGAGCCACGTCAATGCCAAGGACTAGCGTCGCTGGCTTTTGCGTGTGTACATCAGGTTATCGGCGTGATGTAGCAGGTCTTTTTCGTTATCGCCGTGTTCGGGGAAATGCGCTAGGCCAATGCTTGGCGCAATACTTATTTGCGTACCATTCAAGTCAAAGGGCTGTGTGAGTTGCTGGAAGATCTTGTCGGCAACCAGATCGCTTTGCGCCGGTTGATCAATATTTTCCAGCAGCACAACAAATTCATCGCCGCCAAAACGGGCGATGGTATCGCATTCGCGCACACTCAATTCCAGCCGCCGTGCGACCGCTTCCAGCAGCAGGTCGCCGGTGTGGTGGCCAAACGAGTCGTTCACCTCTTTGAATTTATCTAAATCCAAAAACAGCAGCGACAACATGCCGTTATTGCGCCGCGCTCTGGCCATCGCGGAGTTAAAACGGTCATAAAACAGGTCTCGGTTGGGCAGGCGGGTTAAGCGGTCGTACAAGGCGCGTTGCTGCAGGCGTTCAATAAGCTGGCGGCGATCGATGGCGGCTGCCACCTGGTTGGACACAAACTGCAGCAGCTCCAGTGTTTTGGCGCTATAGCTTGCCGCTTCGCTGTAGCTTTTGATGACCAATGCCCCGGTTGTGCGGCCCTGTATTTTGAGCGGAACCCCAAGCCAGGATTGCACCGGAGGTGTTGCACCCATGGGGCAAGTGGCCAATTGAAGGGCGTCCAGTAGCAATGGCTCGCCACTGCGGATCAGCTGCGCATAATCGCTGTCGCTGGCGAGTGATTGGCAGGCCGGTACAGGTTGGTGCTGATCGATAAAGTAGGGAAAACTAATGCAATCTGTCGGCGCATCATAGAGCGCAATGGCGAAGTTACCGGCGGGCAACAGGGCGCCAATAATGCCGTGGATCTGCTGGTACAAACTATCCAGATCCTCGGTATTGTGAGAGGCTTCAGCGATCGCAAATACCGCCTGTTGCACGGCTTCGGCTTGTTTACGCAGGGTGATGTCACGCGCCACCGCCACCCGGCATTGATTCTCCTCCGACCAGCGCGCCGACCACATGATGTGGGCTATCTCGCCATTTTTGCGTAGATAGCGATTCTCAAAGTGCGGCTCCGGTTGCCCGGCGATTATAGTTTCCACCGCATTAATGGTGCGCTCCCGGTCATCGGGGTGAACCAGCTCCAGCATTTGCATGCCCATCATCTCAGCTTGCGAGTAACCAAAAATGCGCTCGGCACTGGGGCTGACATATAAAAAATGGCCGTGTTTATCCACCACACAAACCGCATCGACCAGCAGGTCGATATATTTGCCCAAGGCGGGGAAACTGAGGGAACGCATGATCGAGTGGTATTGCTCCTGAAATAGTTGTCGCTGTAAATGGCGGCCACCCGAAACAATGGCTGCCATTGATAATGGCTGATTGCTCCTTGACGGAAATACTTGTCTGCGCCAGCTGGGCTCAAGCATAGTCGCTTCGCGCCGGTTTGGCGTAATTAGTCAGAGTAATAAGCATAGTTGTAATACAAGCATTTGGCGCGCCAATTTGCATTTTTTGCTGGCGTGTATCTACGGTGATTCAGCATCCGCTGCTATTCGCCGCTGCCTCAAATGCCTAACCCCTGACGCTATTGACGGAGACAATTAATGACCCTCAAACCCCTCTGGATTTTACTGGCGATAAACCTGTTGCTCAGCCCTGTGTCGCTCGCAGTGACACAATCGGCGGCGCAGGCCGAGTCGCCGGGGCTGGTTGATTTACGCCGCAGCCTGCAGCAATTGCGCCGCAGTGAACCCATCGCACTGGATGTGCAATTCAAATTGTTTGGCCGCAGTGGCGAGGACAAAGACCTGCAGGAGCGCGAGGGTTTATTACAACTGCGGTTGGAGGATTCCGCTGCGGGGTTGCGCATGGCCTACGCCCCGGCGCTGATCGCCCAGCTGCGCGATGAGGAGATGGCTAAAACAATTGATGAGGATGTAAAAAACTCCGCGCTCAATGCTATTGGTCAGTTTGATTATTGGGAGTGGCGCGAGCTGGTGTACCCGGTGGATCAGTTGGAGTTGATGTTGGCGCGCTACCGTTTTTTGGATGAGGCCGTCAGCAGCTACGAAGGCAAACCCGCGCGCTTGTTACGCTTTAGTCTGCCCAGAGAGAAAATCGACAAACGCTATCGCAAGTACGTCAAAAAATACCGCAACCGCCTGCTGCTGTGGATTGATGAACAGGGTGTACCGCTGGCGAGTGAGCTGCAGGAGTCGGGCACCGGGCGGGTATTTATCGTGATTGGTTTCAAATTCAAAAATGCGGTGCAGATGGAATACCAGCAAGTCGGTGATCGCTTGATCACCCGTCGGCGCGAAGTGAAGGATGAAAGCGAAGGCGCCACCATGCAGAGTGAACGGCACTTTATCAGTCTGGTATCGGTGGCCGATGAGGCGGGAAACTAATTGATAGTGCTGGCGTCATAAACCGGTGCCCGCGAGGCGGGATAAATTCTGCTAGGCTGTGGCGGTATTTTGTAATCCACGTGCAGTAGTACAAGGGTTTATTGACAGGTTTAATTCTAACTCTAAAGGGATCTACGCTATGTTAAAGCGCTATTCTGCGGTGGCAGCCAGTTTATTGCTGCTGTGCATTGTGTCGTTGGTGGGCTGCGAGTCCACTGGCTCGTCGGCGGGGCAAGTTCCTGCGCAGGCACAGTCTGTTGAAAATACCACCATCATTAAAAGCCCCAATGACGATCGCCAGTATTCGGCAGTCATGCTCGCCAATGGTTTGCAGGCGGTATTGGTAACTGACCCGGCCAGCGAAGTGGCGGCAGTATCGCTGGCGGTGGGGGTGGGCAGTTATCAGGACCCGGATTCACAACTGGGCCTGTCGCATTACCTTGAGCACATGTTATTTCTCGGCACCGAAAAATACCCCGAACCCAACAGCTTTCAAAAATTCGTGGATGGCAATGCCGGGGTGTGGAACGCTTACACCGCGCGCGACCATACCAATTATTTTTTCCAGTTAAAGGCTGATCAGTTGGATAAAGCGCTGGATTTTTTTAGCGATTATTTCCGTGCGCCAACCTTTGACCCGCAGTACAGCGATAAAGAGCGCAACGCGGTAAATAGTGAGTGGTCCATGGGGCGCACTAACGACAACTGGATTATGTATCGCATTAGCGGCCTCACCTCCAGTCCGTCGCACCCCGCGCACCGTTTCACCACCGGCAATTTGGAAACCCTGTCGGATAAACCCGGCTCACTCTTGCAAGACGAATTGCGCGCGTTTTACAACCGCTATTATTCCGCCAACAACATGAAGCTCACTATAGTGGGCAATCAATCGCAGGCGGAATTAAAAGCACTCGCGGAAAAACATTTTTCCTCCATTCCCAATAAAAATATCGAACGTCCACAAGTCACCGTGCCGGGGTTAACCCGTGCAGAAGAAGGGCAGCATATTCACGTAAAAACCCTGAAGGATCTCAAACAATTATTTATCGAGTTTCCCATCGCGGATAACAGCAGTTTGTGGCCAGTAAAACCCAACGGTTATTTGCACTACCTGATTTCATCCGAAGAGCCGGGCACACTCGGTGAACAATTGCGCCGCGAGGGTTTGGCGAATTCGGTGAGTGCAAGTGTATCGCCCGATGAGTACGGCATGGACGGTACTTTTTCGGTATATGTCGATCTCACCGAAAAAGGCTTGCGCAATAAAGATCACATCATCAGCTCCATTTTTGCCTACATCGAATTGATGAAAGCGAAAGGTGTGGATGAACGCTACTACCGTGAAATCAAAGCCATGTGGGAAAAAGATTTTGCCAATGCGGAAAAACAACAACCGTTGCAGCAGGCGACTGAACTTTCCTACAAGCAATTCGATTACCCGGTTGCGAACCTGCTCAATTCCGATTTTGTGTACGAGCGCTTTGATGCCAAAGCGATTAAAACCGTTCTCAAACAATTGACCCCGGCGCGCGCGCGTATTTGGCATGTGAGCAATAATGAAGTGACGGATCAGCCAGTGCCCTACTACGAAGGTAGTTATGCGGTGAAAAAATTCAGCGCGGCGGAATTAAAAGCCTGGGCCAACAGCGGCAAAAAAATGCAATTTCAATTGCCGCCGGAAAATGATTTGTTTACCGACAAGCCCGCACCGATTGTGGCAGCAACCCATAGCAAACCGCAAAAACTGGTTGAGCAGCAAGGCGTAGAGGCGTGGTTGGTGCACACGCAACATTTTCAGGAAGATAAAGGTTTTGTGGAGTTAAACCTGAATATCGATTTTGCCTACAACGGGATTGAACAACTCGTCGCTGCCAATTTATTGGCCGACATTTATAAAATGCACCAGACCTCGCTGGTGGATCGCGCCGGGCGCGCGGGCATTTCCATCGGTTTGGATTTAACGGCGGAAAAGGGCCAGGCGTTTAGTATTTATGGCTACACCGAAAAGCAAGCGGGCTTGGTGCAAACCCTGCTGCAGGATTATGTGGCGCTAACTGTGAGCGATGAAGATCTGGCTAAAGCCAAAGACCGGTTTGTAAAAACCATCGCCAACAACAAAAAAGAAATCCCGATTCGCCAGGCGTTTAATCGCTTTGGTTTGTTAACCCGCGCCAAAGGCAATTGGGATGATGCAGAGGTTATCGCCGCTGCCCAAAAAATCACCCTCGCACAGGTGCAAGCACACCATAAAGCTGTGCTCGCGAATCACTTGTTGCGCGTCTATGCCGCCGGTAACTTTACCGATGGCAGCATCACTGCGCTCGCCACGGCAGCTGCGCAAACATTGGGTAGCAACAAAGCACCGGCACAGCGTTATTTTGCGCAGAGTATTACCCCCAAAACCGGTGGTTTGATAAGCGATAATCTGGATATAGATCCAACCGATAACGCACTGGTAGATATTTACCTGGGCACGCAAAAAAATCTCACCCAGCAAGCGCAGTTGATGCTGCTTAACGGTTTGTTCAGCACCGACATTTTCACCCAGCTGCGCACCAACGAGCAGTTGGGTTATGTGGTGGGCAGTACTGGTTCCGCGCTGAATGACTACCCGCTGTTTGGGTTATACGTGCAAACCACCAATACCAGTTTGGTGGATTTAAAAGCGCGCATGGATAAATTCCGCAAGGATTATCTCGCCACACTGCAAGCACTGGAACCGGCGCAATTGGAGCAATTAAAAGCAGCGGAAATCGCGCAAATCATGCAAAAACCCAACGACTATCGCGCCGAGGCCACCCAGCACTTGCAGGATTTCAAAGAGGGCAAGTTCAGCTTTGATCGCAAAGAGCGGGTGGTTGCTGCCCTGCAACAGGTAACCAAGGCGGATTTGATAAAAATCTACCAACAACTGGTGCTGGGTAAGCAGGGGCACAACGTGGTGATTCAGGCGCGCGGTGCCAATTATAAAAACCAACCGTTTGCACCACTGAAATAATCGCAGTTGCCTCTGGCGCGGATTGCCAGAGGCATTTTGAAAGCAGCTGCCGTAGAATAGGCGGTAATTTTTAACGGGTGAGACAGCACAATGAGCACAAAAACTGACGACGATATTTTTTGGGAGCTGGTGGAGAAATTCATTGACCACGCTAACAACGCCTGCGACAACGCCGACCCCGGTATCGTCAGCGCCGCACTCATTAACGCCACCGCGCGTTTCAACGCCTTTGTCGTCGCCCAAAGCTCACTCGATAAAAACGAATTTGCCGAAGACGTAGAAGGCACCACCAACTATTTAACCGGCCGCTACCGCGAATTTTTAAAAGAGCACATGGAAGATTATCGCGAAAATTACACCGCGCTTATTGGCGCGCGGGAATTACCGGAGGAGTGATCGGGAATCGCTGTTGTCACAAACAACAAAGCAGCTTCGGCTGCTTTTTTTATGCCCAATGTTTCCTCTTTTATGTGTGTGTTTAGCTCCGTAGTCCGTTTACGCGATTCAGGGTCAAGCTATGTTAAATCCGGTTTAGTGGGCTGACGTTTTAAGGTTTATCTGGTATACAAGTAAGTGAGCATGTAATTTTCTTTTTGACCATAACCATAAAAGTGCTGATTATGAATAATATTCTTCGTTTCCCTGTGCGATTCCTGCTGCTATTGTCTGTGTCATTGGCGGCGTTTTCCCCGGCTTATGCCGATGTCACCCTGCCGCGCTTGTTAAGCGATGGGGCGATTCTGCAGCGTGATAAACCCATCACCATTTGGGGCTGGGCGCATGAGGGCGAGCAGGTGACGGTGAGCTTTGCGGGTAAGGAGCAAAGCACTACCGCGCAGGCGGGCAGGTGGCAGGTGACCTTTCCGGCGCGCAAAGCTGGCGGTCCTTATGAGTTAACCGTGACTGGCAAAAACACCCTTACACGCAAGGATATTTTGCTGGGCGATGTGTGGATCGCGGCGGGGCAGTCGAATATGGAATTGCCTTTGCGTCGGGTGAAATACCAGTACCCCGGTGTGATTGAAGCGACCCGCTTATCGCAGGTGCGCGAATTTAACGTGCCCGTTGCCTACGCGTTCAAGGGGCCGCTGGCGGATTACACCCAGGGTGAATGGAAGACCGCTACGCCGGAAAATCTGCCGGGTTTTTCAGCGGTAGGGTTTTTCTTTGCCAAGCAATTGCACCGTGTTACCCGTGTGCCTATCGCCGTGGTGACTTTGCCCGTGGGTGGCTCACCCGCTGAGGCGTGGATGAGTGAAGCGGCGTTAAAAAAATATCCACACTATGTCGAACAATTAACACCGTTCAAAGACGATGTGCATGTACAAACGACCATCGCCAAAGACAAAGCCAACAACGACAAGTGGTATGGCGATTTAACGGCGGCAGATATTGGTCTGCAAAATAATTGGTCGCAGTCAGAGCTGGATGCAAGCAGTTGGAACAACCTGCAAGTGCCTGGCTTTTTCAAAGAGCAGGGCAGCGATTTCACCAACGGCAGCGTGTGGGTGCGCAAAGAGTTGGTGCTCAGCCCACCACAGGCGGCAAAAGCAGGCACTTTGTGGCTGGGTGCGATTGTGGATGGCGACCAGGTATTTGTGAACGGTCAGGCGGTAGGGCAAACCGGTTATCAATATCCACCACGTATTTATTCGTTGCCAGCGGGAGTATTAAAAGCGGGCAAAAATACCATCGCTATTCGTATTACCAGCTACACGGGTAACGCCGGTTTTGTGAAGGACAAGCGCTATGAATTGGTATTGGATGAAGCCCTGCCGACCATGGAATCTATTCCTTTGGCGGGCGAATGGAAATATCAAATCGCCGCCAATGCGCCCGCTATGCAACCAACTACCACGCTGCACTACATTCCATCCTCACTGTTTAATGCCAAGCTCGCGCCTGCGCTGCCGCTGCAAATTAAAGGGGTGATTTGGTATCAGGGTGAATCCAACGTGGCGCGTGCGGCGGAATATAAAAATTTATTCAGCGATTTAATTGTGGATTGGCGCGCGCAGTTCAAACAGGGCGATATCCCGTTTATTTATGCGCAATTGGCGAATTTTTTACCCGCCAAACCTGAGCCGGGTGAAAGTGGCTGGGCAGAACTGCGCGAAGCGCAGCGCCAAACACTCGCGCTAAAAAATACCGCCATGGCCGTAGCGATTGATGTGGGTGAGTGGAACGATATTCACCCGCTGAATAAGCAGTCGGTGGGTGATCGTTTGGCGTTGGGGGCATTGAAACTGGCCTATGGTAAAAAGCGTTTATTGGCTTCTGGCCCGACCTTGCAAAAAGTAGAGCGTAAGGGCAACACGGTGGAATTGTCCTTTAGTGATACGGGAAAAGGCTTGCGCGTGCTCGGTGGTGGCGATGTAAAACACATGGCAATTGCCGGGGCGGATAAACAATTTGTGTGGGCTAAGGTGCAAGTGAAAAAAGATAAGCTGGTAGTGTCAGCGAATGCGGTGCCGGAACCTAAATGGGTGCGATACGCTTGGGCTGACAACCCTGAGGGGGCAAATCTGTATAATAGCGCTGGTCTGCCTGCATCGCCGTTTGAGGCTCATGTTTCGGATTAGTGTTTTTACTCCCCGCGCAATGAAGTCCGGAGTTCACTCGGAGACTCTCCGTGAACCCTTCCTTGGGGGCTCGTCGCCCGCGTCCTTGCGGGCCACGGTCTCCGAGCAAACTCCGGACTCCATTACGCTGCTCCTTGTGAAGTAAAAAACTTTTCCAAACATTAAAACGCCGATGTGGAATTAATTTCTCATCGGCGTTTTTATTTTGAAACAATTCGATATTTTTGATATTTCCCCCACTAAATCCGTAGCAATTATTGGCGGCGGCCCAGCGGGTTTAATGGCAGCGGAAGTGATTGCGTCTGCGGGCCATGCGGTATCGGTTTACGATGCTATGCCATCGGTTGGGCGGAAATTTTTATTGGCGGGTGTGGGTGGAATGAATATCACCCATGCGGAACCGGCAGAGGATTTTCGCGCGCGCTATTCGGCCAGTGCCCAGTTCATCAATTCCCTCAAACAATTCGATGCAGATGCCTTGCGCCAGTGGGTGCATGGTTTGGGTGTGGATACTTTTGTCGGCACTTCAGGCCGTGTTTTTCCAACCGATATGAAAGCCGCGCCTTTATTGCGCGCCTGGTTGCATCGCCTGCGGGAGTTGGGGGTAAAAATTTATCCGCGCCATCGCTGGTTGGGTTGGAGTGAGCAGGGCGAGTTAATTTTTTCCGCGCAGGAAAATGGCAATGCCATCACTAAAACGATTAATGCAGATGCGCTAGTGCTCGCCCTCGGCGGCGCCAGTTGGCAGCGTTTGGGTTCCAACGGTGCCTGGGTTCCTTTGCTGCGTGAACGCAGCGTGCAAGTGAATGAGTTGGTGCCGAGTAATTGCGGGTTTGATGTGATCTGGAGTGAGTTTCTCATCAACCAACATGCGGGTGCACCTTTACAAGGAGTGGGGCTGAGTTGTGTGGATGCGCAGGGCATGCCGCGCCAGATTTTGTCGGAAGCCATCATCAGCGCTTACGGTATTGAAGGCACGGGTATTTATGCGCTGTCAAAATATCTGCGTGAAAACTTGGCAGAGAATGGTTCTGCACTGTTGAATATCGATTTGTTGCCCGATTTGTCGCCAGAAAAAATTGTGCAAAAACTCAATAAGCCGCGCGAGAAAAATTCCCTCAGTAATTTTTTGCGCAAACAATTTAATCTCTCACCTGTCAAACTGGCATTGCTGCGTGAACTGACCAGCAAACAGACGTTTGAAAATCCCGCGCTGTTAGCGATGGCGATAAAAAAACTCTCCGTCACCTTAACCGCCACGCGCCCGATTGATGAGGCTATCAGCAGTGCCGGTGGTGTGGCTGCCAAAGAGTTGGATGCCTCCTACATGCTCAAAAAAATCCCCGGTGTATTTTGCGCCGGTGAAATGTTGGATTGGGATGCACCCACTGGCGGCTATTTGCTGACCGGCTGTTTTGCCAGCGGGCGCGCCGCCGGAAATGGTGTGGTGAGTTATTTACGTGCAGCCCATGTGCGCTAAGCAGGGTACTAAGTAGGGTATTAAGTAGAGTGATATGAAAAAAATTCTGGTGCTTGGCTATGTGTGGCCAGAACCCAATTCCTCGGCGGCGGGTAGCCGCATGTTGGAGTTGGTGCAATTATTTTTGGCAATGCAGTGTGAAGTAACCTTTGCCTCAGCGGCGGCCTTATCCGAACACCGGTTTGATTTAAATTCGCTGGGTGTGGCGGAAAAAACTATCGCACTGAATTGCAGCAGCTTTGATGAATTTGTGTGTGCGTTGCAACCGGACGCTGTGTTGTTTGATCGCTTTTTTACCGAGGAACAGTTTGGTTGGCGCGTGGAACAGCAGTGCCCGCAGGCGCTACGCATTCTGGATACGGAAGATTTTCACAGCCTGCGCCATGCGCGCCAGCAGTTGTTAAAATCGGCGCAAAAAGCACAGGGAAACGATGGCGTAGCAACAGAAAAAGAACGGCAATCAGTGCCACCTGTGAGCGCAACAGCAGCGGAGCTTTATACGCAAATGTGCAGCAGCGATATGGTGCAGCGCGAAGTCGCTGCAATTTTCCGCTGCGATTTATCCTTAATGATTTCTGAAGTAGAAATGGAATTGCTGCAACAGTTTTTTTCAGTTCCTGCACCGTTATTATTTTATTGCCCATTTTTATCGCAGCCTAAAATTGCCGATAAAACCCTGCCGGACTTTTCCGCGCGACAACATTTCATCACCATCGGCAATTTTCGCCACGAACCCAATTGGGATTCAGTGCTCTGGTTAAAGCATCAACTCTGGCCGCTAATTCGTGCTCAGTTTGCACAGGCAAATTTGGTTGCACCGGAGCTGCATATTTACGGCGCCTACCCGCCACCAAAAGCGACGCAATTGCACAATGCCAAAGAAGGTTTTCATATCAAAGGCTGGGCGGCAGATGCCCAGGCGGTAATGCAAAACGCGCGTGTTTGTCTTGCACCTTTACGTTTTGGTGCGGGCATTAAAGGCAAACTGATGGATGCTATACATTGCGGCACTCCGAGTGTAACCACCCGTATTGGCTGTGAATCCATGAGCGGTGGTTTGGCGTGGTGCGGTGTGATTGCCGATAATGCAGAAGTATTTGCGCAAGCGGCGCTGGATCTTTACCAGCAGCCCTCGCTTTGGCAAGAAAAACAGCAGCAGGGCTTTAATATTCTGCGCGACTATTTTTACCGCTGCGATTACGCCACTGAATTACAGCAGCGTTTACTTTCTCTGGAAGAAAACATCGCCGCTGAGCGGCAGCGCAATTTTATCGGCCAAATGCTGCGCCATCATCACCACAAAAGTACCCAATATATGGCGCAGTGGATTGAGGCCAAAAACAGCGATCGATAAGGCTGGTGTAGATGGTATACTATACTACTGAGTGGTATTGGCTGGCTTTTGGGGGGGAAGATTATGGCGATGGTTAAAAAAAGTATCACGGTAACGGATCAGCAGGATAGTTGGATCAAAGCCCAGATTGAGCTAGGGCATTATGGTAACGAGAGCGAAGTTGTCAGGGAGTTAATTCGGGAGCGGCAGTTGCGGGAGCAGGAGCTTCAGTTTGTGCGCGCCCAGTTGATCAAGGCGGAGCAGGGCGGCTTTAGCGCGCTAAGCCCGGACGCTTTATTACAGGAAATCAAACAAGGATTGGGGCGAGATGCGGTATCGAATAAGCCATGAAGCGAGCATGGATCTGGCAAGGATATATTGGCATGGCGCTGCCAAGTTTGGTGAACAGCAAGCGGAGCGTTACTACCAATTACTGATCGAGCAATTTGAAAAAATCAGCAACGCGCCCTTGGCTTTTCAATCGGTAAACAATATACGCGAGGGCTATAGGCGCAGCGTTTGCGGTGCAGACAGTATTTATTACCGGATCAGTAACCAAGACGGTGCAGTGGAGATTATGCGAATTTTGGGGCGACAGGATCTTTCAGAAAACCTTTAGCGAAATGCATCACCAGAATATTTTTACAGGAGCCCCGGCGAGGAATCGTCGGGGCTTTTTGTTGCGTGGTCGCTGAAAACTTATTCCGCTGCCACCGCTTCTGCAATCGCTACATTGCTGACTTTATCGCCTGCAAAATGTACGGCCACTTGTTTATTGCTATTTGCAGCGGCATTTACGCCGAGTGCTGCAGCAACTTGCGCTGCTTGTGCAGCAGTGGCATTTACGGAACTTACGTTGTAAAACCATACTTCTGCGTCTGCTTCACCACTGGTGGTGACGGGAGCGCCCAGCGTAGCCTGAACTTTTGCTTTGGTCGCGTCATTGCCCAGTTTGGATTTCACTAAGGCCACGGCGGATTGCTCCGGCGTAGTGGAAACGTTGCTCGCTGCTGTGCTGGTATCTTCAACTTTGGCTTGGGTCTCTGCGACTTTTGCCTGCGCTTGATCCACAGATTCAGAGGCTTTTTTAAGCGAACCAAACAAATCTGCCGCTTGTGCCTGTGCCGTCAACAGACCGATTAAACCCATAACAACCAATGATTTTTTCACAGTAAAACTCCCTAATTAGGCTGATAGTGAACCTGGAAATGTGTATTGAAGTGCCAAACTGCGCGGCCACCCTAATCAAGTTGTAAGTGAAGGTCAAATGAAAATTATTCTTTTTTTGTAGCTTATTGTGCGCGGCGTCCGAACGGTTTTGCGCGAATTTTATGTCCACTGCGCTTGAATAACTCACCTCCGCACCCCACCATTCAATAATCCTTGTCGCGGTCGCCGCTATGCACACGCCTTCCTCTCATTATCAAGCTGTGTCTCCTGTCCCTGTCTGGAAGGCTGTTGCGTGGCGCAGTGTTTTGCTGGTTGGTTTGTTATGGCTGGCGGCGCTATACACGGGTACACAAACTACCCCCTGGGGTGCAGCTGAGCAAAATGGTATAGCGACGGCGATAGATGCACCGCTACATGCCAATAGCGAGCATTCATTTTCGCTTAAACGATTTTTCTCCCGTACTAAAAATCAACCTAACACACTCGAATCCCCCGAGCCGCTCTGGCTACTGCTGGCGAGTGAATTTCGTTTGGCCCCAGTTCCCGACTTTGTCAGGCAATCCCTTCTTACTGAAATTGCACCCGCTATATCTTGGCTGCAATTACAGTCACTCAATGTTCCCCGCGCACCACCGCTCGTTTAATCACTCCGTTAAAAAACATTTTAATTATTTTTTTGCGTACACCTCCTGCGTACGCAATGTGGAGTATTAGCGATGAAAACCCTTTTTTCACGGGCTGTTATTTATGGCCTGATTATTTTGTTTGGGCTGCTCAGTGCCCTGCCGAATGTATTACCCGAATCTGCATTACAAAAGTTGCCCGATTGGTATGCGCAAAACCAATTAACGTTGGGGCTGGATTTGCGCGGCGGCTCGCATTTGTTGTTGGAAGTGGACACCAGTGAATTGGTGCGCGATAAAAACCCGGCGCTGCATGAGCAAATAGTGCGCGATGCGGTCGAGCAAAGTTTGGAGGTGGTGCGTCGCCGGTTGGATGAAACCGGCATGGTGGAGCCGATGATTACGCGGCAGGGTAGTGACAGCATTTTAGTGCAGCTGCCCGGCGTAAGTGACCCACAACATATTCGCGAATTGTTGGGCACCACCGCGCGCATGACATTCCATTGGGCCGCCAATGCACAATCGCCGCTGCACACCAAAATTATCTCGGTTAAGGGCGAAGCGGGTGAGCGCTATCAATTGGAGGAGCGCATCGCATTGGAAGGAAAGCACATCAGCGATGCGCGCTTGGCGTTTAATCCGGACACCGGCGAACCTGTCGTCAATTTTAAATTGGATAAAGACGGTGCACGCCGTTTTGGCGATATGACCCAGCGCAATGTGGGGCGCTCGCTCGCGATTGTATTGGATGACACAGTGGTGACAGCGCCGGTTATTCGCAGTGCAATTACCGGTGGTAGCGGCGAAATTAGCGGATCGTTTACCAGTGCATCAGCCAATGATTTGGCATTGTTGTTGCGCGCGGGTGCATTGCCCGCACCGCTCAAGGTAATTGAAGAGCGAACCGTGGGGCCGGATTTGGGAAGCGATGCAATCTCCATGGGCATCAGCACCGGTATTGTCGGCGCGCTGTTGGTGCTCGCGTTTATGGTAGGCATTTATGGCCGTTGGGGTTTTATTGCCTGTGTTGGTCTCGCGATTAATATTGGTTTGAGTTTTGGTGTGTTGAGCCTGCTCGGTGCGACGCTTACGCTGCCGGGTATCGCCGGTTTTATTTTAAGTGTGGGCATGGCGGTGGATGCGAATATTTTAATTAATGAACGTATCCGTGAAGAAGCGCGGCGCGGCGAAAATGCGCTGCAGGCCTTGCGTGCCGGTTTTCAGCGCGCCTACAGCACCATTTTGGATTCCAATGTCACCTCGCTAATTGCTATTAGTTTATTGTTTTTATTCGGCAGCGGCCCAGTGCGCGGGTTTGCGGTCACTATGGCGGTGGGTTTATTAATCTCCATGTTTACCGCGATTTCGTTTACGCGTTTAGTTATGGAATGGCGCGTGAGCAAATTGGGTAAACAGCCGTTAATTATTTCCGGCATAAAATGGTTGGATAGTATCAGTGAAAAAACTATTCCGTTTTTACGCGCCCGTTTTTTTGGTTTGATGGCGTCTGCCGTTTTATCGTTGGCATCGGTGTTTTTATTTTTTAGCCCCGGCTTGCATTACGGCATCGATTTTAGTGGCGGAACTGTCATAGAAGTGAGCGCGCCGGATACCAATGTGAGTGCGTTGCGCAATGGTTTGCAGCAAGGCGAATACGCGCAGATAGCCATTCAGGAATTTGGTAGCGATGGTCATTACCTGCTGCGCTTGCCCATGCAATCCGCAGAGGATGTGGCGAATGGCAGCAGCGTACAAGCGGTAAAAAGTGCCGTGACTGCCATAGCACCGGATGCAGAATTTCCACGCGTAGAAATGGTTGGGCCACGCGTCAGTGGCGATTTTGGCGATGCGACTATCCTTGCGATTATTTTGGCAGGCCTGGGCATGTTGGGTTATTTATGGGTTCGTTTTGAATCGCATTTTGCGATGGCTGCTACTCTCACACTTGCACTCGATCTAACCAAAACCATCGGCTTTTTTGCGCTGGCAGGCGTGGAATTTAACCTCACCGCTGTCGCCGCACTGCTCGCGTTAATTGGTTATTCGGTGAATGACAAAGTCGTGGTGTTTGACCGCATCCGCGAAAACCTGCGCCTCACACCCGACAAACCTTTAGTGCAGCTGCTTAATGAAAGCATCACCTCAACACTCACGCGCACCACCTTTACCTCAGTCACAACTTTCCTGGCATTACTGCCCATGGCAATTGCAGGCGGCAGCGCCGTATCCAGTTTTTCACTGCCCATGCTATTCGGCATAGTCATCGGCACCAGCTCATCCATTTTAATTGCTGCGCCGATTGTGTTGTTGCTGGGGGAACGGAGAATGCGCAAAGGAAAATCACAGCTTCATGTTGTCAACGAAGCGCAGCGGGAGATTGATTTGTTGCCGTAGGAGAGATTTTTACAGCTCTCACCAATTGGTGAGAGCTGTGGTAGGTTGGGCAGCAATACCCAAAAAATTAAGTTATTAAATTCGTAGCCCGCATGGAGCCTAGCGAAATGCGGGAGCTTTAAAAATTATTTAATTGAATTCTTTCTCACTCTTTAAATAATCACGTATTTCTCCAGGCTCCATGCGGGCTACTTGCAAACCATCGCACGCGGTGCGCGAGTTGTAGTGGTTTATAGCTCATTGTGATTTTGGAGCCATTAGCTTTGCCGCATTCCAAGCTGCTGTAAATTGACGCGCTTCACGCATAACAGTAATTGAATCTTTGCGTTCTCCATAACCTATAACCTTGCCCTCGAGTGAAACTACAAAATACTCTCTTGTGTCACTACCGTCAGTATCTAATAGCGATGACGCAAGACGATAATAAAGAATTTTTGAGTCATCCGGGCCGCTTTCAGCACTGATCGGTTTCCCAATAAGAGTGGTAACTTCGGATACAGTCATGCCTTTTTCAATCAAAGGAAAATTTCTATTGTAAGGAGCCGCACAGGACAAAATTAGGAGTGAAAAAATAACTATAATTCCAACTTTTGATTTCATAGGGTCTCTCCATTGATTCATTATTTAAATCTAGCTGCGTATTAAACGGCTAAAGCTGAGCTCATTAAAATTTCTCTTGAAGAATAGCATTACAGTAAAAAATAAGTATTTTTTTGTGCTGTTTTGTATGAGCTGAAAAAATGATAAGTGGGTTTTGAGACATTTAGAGTTGCTTGCTCAGAGCTGTCAATTACACCGCATAACTGCCAGCCAACCATATCTTCAACAAACCTTAAAATAAAAACGCCCGCAGTTGCGGGCGTTTTTCATGGGGTAGCGTGTTGCGATAAATTAAAACTTCACGCTCTTGGAATCGTCACCGAACCAGTTGGGTTTTTCATCGCCGCGGGCGTATTGAACGGTGAAGCCGGAGTTGCCGAAGCCTTGGAAGTAGCTGATGGCGACTTGGTGTTGGCCTTCGCTTAAATGGGTCATACAAACTTGTACGCTGTAGGGGCGGTCTTTTAAGTGTTCGCAAATTAATTTGCCATCAATACGCAAGGAAAAGCCGTCGTCGCTGCCCATTAAAAAGCGATAGGTGTCTGCTTGTTTAACGGTGATGGTGTGGTTTACATCCACAAAAAAGTCATCGGTATAGGTGGCGACGTTGCCCAGCTTGGGGTGACGGAAACGGCTTTTTTCTTCCAGGTTTAAGCGGTCTACCATTACCTCGCGGGTGACTTCAATGTCGCGGGCTTGATAGATATTGCCAATGCTTACGCGGTTTTTACTGATAACCAGTTTCACCACCGGATCGACTGTTACCGGTGTGATACGCACCAGAATTAAAATGGTTGCCAGCGCGAGCAGCGCGGAAAAAATAGTGTTTTTGTGTAACAGCACGTTTTTGTTGAGAAGCGATTGAATGGCCATAATTATCTCACCACCTGCAGTTTCCAGAAGCTGAACCAGTTGCGCATTTCAAATTGATCTTCCGTCAGGCCAAAGCCATAGGTGAAGGGGGAGAAGAAGGCAAATACGGCGATTACCAATAGCGCAAATAAGCTGGCGTTGATAATGGTGTGTTTGTTGTTGGCGAGCACTTCGTCGCGGTAAATATAATTAAATACCAGTGCGAGATTGACGGCGCCAAACAGTAGCGGCACGAGATAGTGATACAAATACATCACGCGTTCGATTTGCAAAATCGCAATCATGTAGCTGAGGTAGAGCGCGGTGAAAGCGCAGATCCAATAAAATAGTTTTTCGTCTTTGATGGGGTTGTTATAAACATAGCGGCCGATAATTAAACCTACCGACAAAATAATCCCGCCCAGTACCGAGAACCACACAATGGGGTTGCCAATCAGGTATTTGTATTTCACCACGACTTTGCCGTCGATAGTGTTTTTATCCCAGCGATAGCTAATGGTTTTTTTGCTAACCGGCCAGCCCATGGCGTAGCTGCCGTTTTCATCGGGTTTGCACACATCCAAACGCGGAACACCATCGGCGTATTCAGACATGTATTTCCAGTTGTCGCGCATGCCCAGCATAAAGGTGGAGGGCGACCAGGTATTACCAGCGCGAATTTGGGTGAGGTATTCAGGTGAGGCTTTGTAGGTGCGATCTTTCACGATTTGCGTGCCCATGCCGATGTGCACATAAAACACCGCGAAAAATACCGCAGCAACCGGCAGCACGCCGGCTGGAACTGTGGTGGCTAAGCGGGTGAACAGCGCGCGCCACTGCCATTGTTTAATCGCGCTCCATTGATCCACACCAAACAGCATGACAAACAATAGCAGCAAAATAAATGCATTCACTTTGACCGCGACGGCTAAGCCTATCCATACCCCGAGCAGTGCATAGTGTTTTAATAAAATCGCTTTTTGGTGATGAATAAAATCGGTGGCGACACGCACAAAATAATAGAGTGCACCGAGAATAAAAAAGAGTTGAATGCCTTCGAGCATGGCAGCACGCGAGTGAATAACCAGGGCGTTGTCAAAAATCACCAAGCTGGTAAACGCGGCAGCCAGCCATGCGCGTTGGGTTATCGCATTAATAATCCCGTAAAAAAATACCACGCCGAGCGCCATCATCATCACCGACGGCCAGCGAAAGCCTTTGTAGGTCATGGTGGGTGGCGCGTTGTCGCCGGTTAAATAATCCGTCTCCAACAACTTTTGTTTATCGACCTCGCCGTTGCCACCAAACATCACCTCACCCACCGCCATCAGCATTTTGCCGAGGGGAGGGTGAGGCTCCATGTACATCACGCCATCGATATGTTTCTGGGCGGAGGCAACATGGTAGTTTTCATCCCAAAACATCGCTTGGGGGCTGCCGTAGAAAGGAAAATAAATACCCAGTGAGATAATCAGAATCGCCACTGGGTAAATAAAACGTGCGTAGGTTTTTAGGAAAAGTTTCATAGTGTATTTTTTTTAGAGTTAGTGTTGTGCGTTGGAATTATTTTTTGCGCAAACCTTTACCGGTTGCCGCCCAGAAAACACCGCCGTAAACATGTTCAAGAAATAGCGTGTCGCTGTAGGTGGCTGGCAGGTGACCGAGGGCGGTGTAAAACGCGCGGCCGCCATCGTAATTGTGGTACCAGGCGATGGGGTGGAACTTGCCCATGCCAGCGGTTTTTTTCTCGCCCCACTGGGCGCTGGGGTCGTAGGTTTGTTCATCAACAGCAAGTATGTAATTCAAACCTTTAATTCGCTCCGCACCAAACTCATACCATTCATCAGTCCACAACAAACGATCCGGCATACGATCCAGACCGGGGAATTTGCGATCCAGTACTTGCAGGTCTGCGCTTTGATTGGCGGGGTGAATATGAAAGGTGCGGCCTACCATTTTGGTGTACCAGTTCCAGTCGTATTCGGTGTCGGAGGCGCTGTGCACACCCACAAAACCTTTGCCGGAACGAATAAAACGTTCCATCGCCGCTTGTTGCTCATCGTTGAGTATGTCGCCGGTGGTGAGCAGGAAAATCACGGCCTGATATTTTTGCAGTTTTTCATCGCTGAAAATGCTGGCGTCTTCGTGCCAATCCAACGCAAAGTCATGACGCTTGGCCATGGCGCGCATGGCGGTCACACCTTCGTTGATGGATTCATGGTGAAAGCCATTGGTTTTGGTAAACAGCAGCACATTAAATTGTTGTGCCTGAGCACTGAGGCTGGCGAACAGTAATGAGCAGGTAAAGGCAAGGGATAGCAGTAACTTGTTGTGCATCGTGGATGTACCTCGCGAAGAGATTGTTCTTGTTGTGTTTGAGCTTGTTATTGTTTTCAGCGTTTTTGTTGTTTGGGGCGGACGCCATCATAAGCGATTGAGATTTATAGGCAATAAAAAAGGGCGCCGAGGGCGCCCTTTTGCGTGCTACTACCAAACGTTTTAGTGGCGTTGACGGCGGCGCAAACCTGCCAGTGCCATCAGGCTCAGGCCGAGCAGTAACAATGAGCTGGGTTCCGGTACTTCAACCGGTGGACGCTCAACGGTCACGCCTTTGAGTTTGTAGAAATCGTCACCCGTGGTTTTGTTTTTGTTGGGGCCGCTAAAGGTATCGCCAAATACCGGGTTGTAAGCGCCAATCAGCCAGTACTGGGAGGCTACACCAGCAAAGTTAACGGCGCCCGAATTGCCATTGATATCGACATTGTAATAATTGCCGACAACTGACCAATTCTGGCCAAGCAGGTCTTCCCATTTTTGGCCCAACAGCGAGCTGCTGTTAAAGCTATCGCCATTGAATGCCAGAATCGAAATATCGGCATCGTTTTGATACCAGCCCAGGTCAACGGAGGTCAGCTTGACCATTTCATCAAACGACAGCAGGTGCATGTCAAAGTCGCCACCTTGATTGTCAACAGCGTGGTTAGGTGAGTCGGTTTTTTCTATGCCCAAGCCATCCCACTTGCCGACGTGATTTTGTTCGATCGCTTTGTTAACGCTGGTGGTGTATTCCTGGCACTTGCCATAGCGGTACTTTTTACAGGTTTGGGTGGTGCCATAGGACCAACCGGTCACCGACAATTCCAAATCGGCCTCGCTGTAGTTGTACTGCATCGCATAGGTGCTATTAAGCACACCATTGCGTGAATCCGGAGTATTGAGGTCAATGCTGATGGGGGCGGCCAATACGGGACTGATGGCGCCGAGCAAAGTTAAGCATCCAAGCAAGTTAACTAATTTACGCATGGTGAAGATCCGTGTGAGTGAATGAGCTGGATCTGTAATGGCAATTTTGGTGCCATGGTTTATAAGTCGTTGATTTTGCTGTGATGCAGTTCTTGTTTTCAGGGTTTGCGTAATTAATGTGATAAAAAAACCGACATTTTTGGTTGTGCCAACACAATAAAAAAGCCCGAGCATGGCTCGGGCTAAAGGGCTCAAGTAAAAGGGGGGCTAACAAGGGGCTAAACGATTTGTACCTTGGCGGGCGGTGCGGGCTCGTTATCGGCCTCTTCCGCGCCCACAGCACCAAGCTCTCCGGTTTTGCGCGCGTGTCTGCCATAAACAATTTCAAATAATGGTGATGCCATCAGGGTGGTCACTATGGCCATGAGTACCATTATGGAGAACAGCGCCGGGCCAATGACCCCGGCTTGTAAGCCGATATTGATAATGATCAGTTCCATCAGGCCACGCGCATTCATCAGGGCGCCAATGCCCATGGCGGTGCGATTATCGGCACCACACAGGCGGGCGGCGCCCCAGCAGGCAACCCCTTTGGCGACTATGGAGCCGATGAGGATCACGGCGGCAATTGCCAGCAACTCCACGTTGTTAACCATGGTCAATTGCGTATTTAAGCCTGAGTAGGTGAAGAAAATTGGAATCAGAATAATCACCACAAATGGTTCCAGCTGGCGCTTGATCTCTTGAGTGAGTTTGCCGCGTGGCATGACGGCACCCAACAGGAAACCGCCAAAGACTGCGTGTAAACCAATCGCATCGGCCGTGAAGGCGGCCAACATAAAACACATGATCACCAAGGCAAACAAGGTCGGACTGAGGGTTTGTTGTTGCTCTGCCGCGCGCGCCAACGGAGCAAGAATTTTAGGTGCGACCAGGATCATAAAGGTGGCAAAAACGATACCGCCGATAATGGTTTTTACTGCCAGTTCTGCGCCAGCGCCGAAGGTTGCGAGCACTACAGCTAGTACGCACCAAGCGCCGGCATCATCGATGGCGCCGGCAGACAGTGAGAGTGTGCCGAGTTTGGTTTGGCTCAGGCCGCGTTCATGAATAATACGCGCCAGCATGGGAAAGGCGGTGATGGCAATGCAGGCGCCCATAAACAAGGTGGCACTGAACAGGGTGGCCTTCTCGGAAAATAAGCCTGGCACAGTCAGGAGCCAGGGGGTGATAGCAATCGCAACCAGAAATGGCGCCGCCATTCCGGAAATAGACACAGCTGCCGCGCTCTTGAGATTTGCTTTGAAATGGTCGCCGCGAAACCCCAGGCCAACCAGAAACATGTACATCCCTACACCCAGCTGTGCGCCAACGTAGAGTACCCCCTTCATTTCTGTCGGGAACAGGCTTTTTTGTAGCTCGGGCATTAACAAGCCGAACAGTGATGGCCCCAGAATAACCCCGGCAATCATTTCACCCACTACTTGGGGTTGGTGAAGATACTTTTGTCCGATCCATCCCACCAGTCTACAGACTGCCAGAATGACGAACATTTGCAGGAAAAAAACGATGGAGAGTTGCGCGATTGTCATTGGGTGCATCCATTTTTTATTGGTAATCATTTTTTGCTTTGGTTGCTCTGCAGCGATGAAGTGAGGCAACTTTTGCTTTGTACCGGATCTATGTCATCTCTCACAATGCGAACCCCATAAGTTTTCTCTATGAGAATCCGCGGATTGTTTTTGCGTCACTTGATGCAACAGTGCAAACTAAAAGTACTTATTTGTCCGACCACTGAATATTTATGACTCTTATCGAACTTCGCTATATTGTTGAATTGACTGACACACGGCATTTTGGTCGCGCAGCGCAGCGCTGCAATGTCAGCCAACCAAATCTCAGTGTCGCAGTCAGGAATCTGGAGGCGGAGCTGGGGGGCGCGTTGTTCGAGCGCACCAAGACGGGAGTCCATCCAACCCCCTTGGGGGACAAAATTGTGGCGCAGGCGAAGGTGCTGCTGCAGGGCGTGGCCGATATTCATCAATTGGCCGACGCCGGGCGGGATCAATTGGGTAGCCCTTTGGCGCTGGGGGTTATTGCCACCCTTGGACCCTACCTGCTTCCCCAGTTAATCCCTCATCTCGCCTTGCATGCGGCGGCCATGCCGTTGCGGGTGGAGGAGGCGTGCACTCCGCTATTGCGGCAAAAGCTGCGCGCGGGAAGTTTGGATGCAATTGTGGTTTCCCTACCGTTTGCGGAGGCGGATGTGGTAGTGCAGGAGTTGTATGAGGAGCCGCTGGTGCTGATCATGCCCCAGTCCCATCCGCTTGCTGCGCTGACGATGATTGACTCTGCGGCGATTGCCGGGCAGCCCTTGTTATTGTTGGCCCAGGGGCATTGTTTGCGGGAACAGGTGATGACGCTATTTCCAGCCTGGTGCGACAGTGCATCGCCGATGGAGCTCAATAGCCTCGAAACGTTGCGCTACATGGTGGCGGCAGGTTTGGGGCTGGCGATAGTCCCGCGCTCGGCGGCGCCCATGGGGCTGTGCGCCGCCAATCGTTTGGTGGCGCGGCCATTGGTCATGCCCGGCGCTACACGCACCCTGGCGCTGGCATGGCGCGCGAGTTTTCCACGCCACAAGGCGATTGATGTGTTGCGCAAATCCATTCAAGTTTGCAGTGGCGCCTATTGGCGTTTTACCACCGAGCCCGAGTTGGCGGAGCAGTAATGAATTCCATAAAAAAAATAGTCATCCTCGGTGGCGGAGTATCGGGCTGGATTGCGGCGTCGATGCTGGCCGCCCAGGTGCGCCGCGATTTGTGCGAAATCGAATTGATCGAGTCCGAAGACATAGGTTCGGTCGGTGTGGGTGAATCCACTATTCCACCGGTAGTGCGGCTGATTACCAGCCTCGGTATCGATGAGGAGGATTTCATCCGCGAGACCCAGGCTTGTTACAAGCTCGGCATCAAGTTTGTGGATTGGCGCAGTAAAAACCAGTCCTATTTTCATCCTTATGGCGCACTGGGGCAGCGCATCGGCACGCAGGATTTCTACCAGTGCTGGCTCAAGGCGACTATGGCGGGGGGCGATTATCCGCTGCAGGATTTTTCCCCCTGTTCGGTGATGGCTGCTCAAGGGCGGTTTTTTTTGCCCTCGCAAGCCATGAACACTCCGATCGGTGGTGCCGGTTACGCGATTCATCTGGATGCAAAACTGGTTGCCGCCTATTTGCGGCGTTACGCCGAGGCCCGTGGCGTGGTGCGCAGCGAGGGCAATTATGTGGCGGTGGAGCGGCGCGACAATGGTTTTATTTCGGCGCTGGTATTGGCGGATGGACGCAAAATCGAAGGCGACTTTTTTGTCGATTGCTCGGGTTTCAGGGCGCTGTTGATTGATGGGGCCATGGCAGCGGGGTTTGAGGATTGGGCGCAATACTTGCCCTGCGATCGCGCCATAGTGGTCAAAACCGGCGCCGCGGGATCGCGCATGCCTTACACCACCGCTACCGCACGCAAGGCGGGCTGGTCCTGGCGGATTCCGCTGCGCAATGCCACTGGTCACGGTTATGTCTATTCCAGTCGTTTTTGCAGCGACACCGAGGCCAAAAGCACCCTGCTCGGCAATCTCGATGCGCCGCGTATCAATGACCCGCGCCTGATTAGCTTCAAGGCCGGGCGTCGCCTGGAGTTTTGGAAAAACAACTGTTTGGCGCTGGGCTTGGCGGGTGGTTTTGTGGAGCCGCTGGAGTCCACGGCGATTCACTTGATCGCCCGCGGTATGGATTACTTTTTGCGGTTTTTCCCCGACCTGGAATGCGAACCCAGTCTGCGGCGCGAATACAACCGGCGGATGGCGGCGGATTATCAGGAGGTGCGCGATTTTATTGTGTTGCACTACTGCACCAGTGAGCGCAGCGACAGCGACTTTTGGCGCTGGTGTCAAACCATGCCACTGCCGGATTCGCTGCGCGAACGCATCGAATTATTCAAAGGCCACGGCATTGTGCGCGAGGAGCGCGACGAACTGTTTCGCAGTGCCAGCTGGCAATCGGTGTTTGAGGGCATGGGGATTCGGCCAGCCAAATACAGCCCGCGGGTAGATAATATCGAGCTGGCGCAGATCAACGAGAATTTGAAACTGGCGCGTTCGGCGATCCTCAATATGGTGAAAACCCTGCCCACCCACGATGACTATCTCGCCGGGCGTTTTGGTGTCCCGGCAGTGGATCAGTAGTTAGTCGATCACCGCTAAATAGTGACCATTCAAATAGCTGCCATCCTCAACCACCGCGGTGCTGTGCGAGGGATAAACTTCGCTCAAGTGCAGCTGCGTCGGGCGTCTGACCAGGCGGGTTTCGCTCACCTGATATTCGCTGTTAGACCCCACCACAATCACCTGGTAGAGCTGCATTTTTGCGCCCGCCTGCAGGCCGTTATTGGCGCCACCCTGAAGGATGACCTGAGTCTGGCCCGGGTGGGCATCAATACTGGCGATGTAGGGTTGGCAATCAACCGTTTGGGCTATGTCATCACTGATGGCGCCGCTCAGTTTTGCCACGTTTCTGCCATAGGGTGTTTTCAAAAAAGCGGGCGAGTCAAAACCTATCGCTTTGCGGGTATTCCACACACCGCTAGCGCTATAGCGGCGATTCAGTAGGGGTTCGCCCGTAAAACCGTCGCGCAGTTCAAGTTCCAGAGTAAATAGGCGGGTGCGTTTGTCGAATTTTTCAATGCCGGTCAGGTTGTGAAATCCATTGGCTAATTGACGGTAGAGGTCGGGATTGTAGGTGCTGCTGGTATCCGTCATCGCCATGTCATCGATAGTGCCACTGAGGACAAACTGGGCGCGGGTTTGACGGGCTATTTTTTGCGCCTGCTGTTTTAATTGTGTTTCGCTGAGGTTGGGCAGGGCAAAGCCCTGGGCGATCATCGCCGGTGGCAGCAGCTGATGAGTGCGTGTGAGTTGGGCGCGAATCATCTCGGGAATGCCGGCCTCTGCCGCATATAAATTGCCAGCGTTGGCGCTTTGCGGGTTGCGTCGGGTAAAGCGGGTAATTACCAGTGACTTGTGCAACGTGTTGTGATCGCGGCTGCGATCTGCGCATTGGTTTTGTGGCAGGTAGTGAGTTTGTGCGGGGGTATCCGCACCCGCTTCACTCGGTGGCGGTGTAGTGCTTGCGGGCAGTTGGGCAGTGCCGACCACAACTGCATCACCTGTGTTTTGGCTGAGCGCTACCTTGCCTTCCGGTCGGTAGGCAATGTCATCGGGTACCAGTGGATTGGCGCACAGCGCTGAACTCAGCCCCAGAATACTGGTCAACAGCAGGCTCTTGGCGAGCTGCGGTAGCGGGTTGAGTGATCTAATTGAACCCATGGCCGGCTCCAGTGTTAAGCGGGTATAGTGATGCAAGGTGTATGGCTATCATAAAATTATCGGCCCCCGGGCGTATTTCTTTAGGCTCTTGTGGTTGTGATCAAAAGTCAGTGGCGCCGCGTTGGTGGTGCAAAGGTTGGAGTGGGTTGATGAATAAATTTCGGGTGTTGCTGATCTTGGTGCTGGGTCTGATGGTGGGCTGTAGCTCGGCAGGCCGCAGCTATGTAAAAAGTGAAATGAACGAAACCCTTGAGGTGGAGGTTTTGCCGAATCAGAGCAAGATGTTTACCTATCGCCTGCGCTGGCCAGAGGATCAGATCCCTAACCATATTCGCGTTAGTCGCGATGGCAACGATAGTCGCCGCGACTTTTACGAGGGCGGCATAACTGTCGGTCGCAATACGCACGAGCGACTGCTGGAAAATACCGCCTATGTTGTTGAAAAAGTGGGTTATTGCCGCGAAGGCTTCTTTGAGTTGGATCGCAGTATCTCGCGCTATCACCTATGGGTGCGCGGCGAATGCAAAGAGAGTGCAAACGCCGCTGACCAGCAGGCATTTGGCGCCAAACAGGTGCTAACCGCAGAGCACTGGCACCAGTCCTGATATTTTTGTTGCGTGCAGTTCCTGCGGTTTTTTGCGCCAGTCTGCCGCTTATATCAACAGCCAACTTGCCCCCGGCTGTCTTGCTAATACCCCTCTAAGCGGGTAATATCCTGCGCCCATTTGCCTAGCCCCTACACCTCAGGGGCTTTTTTGTCTGGGATGCAATTTGGCGCAGCTTTCGCATGAGCTTTGCGCCCTTAATCTTCGTATCCCTTGATAGTGATTTTTGTTGAGAATCAGCCTATGACCACTGGCCTCTACCAGATAGACGAGTTCAAAGATAACTGCGGTTTTGGTTTGATTGCCCATTTAAAGGGCAAGACCAGCCATCGTCTGCTTACTACGGCAATCGAAGCCCTGACCTGCATGACCCACCGCGGTGGTATCAATGCGGACGGTAAAACCGGCGACGGTTGTGGCCTGCTGATCCAAAAGCCGGACAGTTTCTTGCGCGCTGTGGCAAAAGAAGCTTGTGGTGCTGAGCTGACCTCTATTTATGGTGTGGGCGCGATTATGCTTAGCCGCGACCCTGCCATTGCCGACAAGGCGCGCGCGGTTGTCACCGAAGAATTGACTGCCCAGGGCTTGATTGTGGCCGGCTGGCGCGAAGTGCCGGTTGACCCCAGCTGCCTCGGCCCTATTGCCATGAAGTCGCTGCCAACCTTTAATCACCTGTTTGTGAACAACCCGGATCTGAGCCTGCAAGAGGTCAACTCCAAGTTGTTTATGGCCCGTCGCAAAGCGGAAATCCGTTTGAAAGACGACAAGGCCTTCTACGTGGCCAGTTTGAGCACCGGTATCCTGTCCTACAAAGGCTTGATGATGCCGGTTGATTTGCCGCGCTTTTTCTCTGACTTGGCCGATGAGCGTTTGGAGACCGCGATCTGTGTATTCCACCAGCGCTTCTCCACCAACACTATGCCGCAGTGGCCACTGGCGCAGCCTTTCCGCATGTTGGCGCACAACGGCGAGATCAACACCATTGTGGGCAACCGCAACTGGGCGGTAGCGCGCACCCCTAAATTTGTGACGCCACTGCTGCCGGATTTGCACACAGTGACGCCGCTGGTGAATCGCACCGGTTCTGACTCATCCAGCCTGGATAACATGCTGGAAATCCTGACCTTGGGTGGTATGGAGCTGCACCGCGCTATTCGTATGCTGGTGCCGCCGGCCTGGCAGAACGTGGAGAACATGGACCCGGATCTGCGCGCGTTCTACGAATACAACTCTATGCATATCGAGCCGTGGGATGGCCCCGCTGGTTTGGTAATTACCGATGGCCGCTACGCCGTTTGTACCCTCGACCGCAACGGCTTGCGTCCTTCGCGCTGGGTAATCACTAAAGACGATATGATCACCGTGGCCTCGGAGGTAGGTGTATACGCCTATGATCCAGCCGATGTGGTCGCCAAAGGCCGCCTCGGCCCAGGCCAAATCATGTCGATCGATACTGCGACTGGCACCCTGCACAACACTCAAGATATCGACAACCAGTTGAAATCCACCCAGCCCTATAAAAAGTGGCTGAAAGAGCGTGCGCTGCGCATCGAGTCAACCCTCAATACTGATGCGAAAGAAAACGGTATCGAAGGTATTGCTCTCAAAGCCAACATGAAAATGTTCCAAGTGAGCTTTGAAGAGCGTGACCAATTATTACGCCCCTTGGCTGAAGGTGGTCAAGAAGCCGTAGGCTCCATGGGTGACGATACCCCGATGGCCGTACTATCACGTCAACAGCGTTCACTCTACGACTACTTCCGTCAGCAGTTTGCGCAGGTGACTAACCCGCCCATCGACCCGCTGCGCGAAGCGATTGTGATGTCGCTGGAAACTTGCCTCGGACGCGAATTGCCGGTGTACGACGAGCTGCCGGAGCACGCTGACCGCGTGATTCTCACTTCGCCGGTATTATCGCCGGAAAAATTCCGCGGTCTGATGGCGCTGGATCGCCCCGGCTACGCGGTAGCCAGATTTTCGCTCTACTACAAAGCGGAAGAGACTAACCTGAAAGCGGCGCTGATCAAGCTGTGCGACGATGTTGCGGCGGCGGTTAAGTCAGGCAAAGTATTGATGGTGCTGAGCGATTACGGCTTTGAAAAAGGCCAATTGCCCATTCCCGCCCTGCTGGCGGTGGGTGCGGTCAACCAGCATTTGACTAATGTTGGCCTGCGCTGCGACTCCAACCTGATTGTAGAGACCGGCAGCGCACGCGACCCGCATCAAATTGCGGCGCTGATCGCCTACGGTGCCACAGCGGTCTACCCTTACCTCAGCTATCACGTGTTGAACGATCTGATCGAGACCGGTGAGCTGTTGACTGATGTAGACACAGCTTACAAAAACTACCGCAAGGGTATCGACAAAGGTCTGCTCAAAATCCTGTCGAAGATGGGTATTTCCACCATCACTTCCTACCGCAGTGCGCAGTTGTTTGAAGCCATTGGTCTGGCCGAAGAAGTGATTAACATGTGCTTTGAAAGCACTCCGTCCCGCGTGGCCGGTGCGCGTTTTGAAGACTTGGAAGAAGATCAAAAGATTCTGGCACAAACCGCCTGGATCGAGCGCAAGCCAATCGTGCAGGGCGGCCTGCTCAAGTATGTACACGGCTCCGAATATCACGCCTACAACCCCGATGTAGTGCAGAGCCTGCAAAAGGCGGTGCAGAGCGGTAACTATGCGCTCTGGCGCAACTACGCCGACCTGGTGAACAAACGCCCGGTGTCCATGCTGCGCGACCTGTTGGCGATTCGCGAAGACCTGTGCACCCCGATCCCACTGTCGCAAGTGGAGCCGGTGGAAAGCATTATCAAGCGTTTTGACTCGGCGGGTATGTCGCTCGGTGCCCTGTCACCCGAGGCGCACGAAGCCTTGGCTGAAGCCATGAACCGTTTGGGTGGACGCTCCAACTCCGGTGAAGGCGGTGAAGACCCGGCGCGTTACGGCACTATCAAGACCTCCAAAATCAAACAAGTGGCCTCGGGCCGTTTTGGTGTGACACCGGCTTATTTGGTGAATGCTGAAGTGCTGCAAATTAAAGTCGCCCAGGGTGCAAAACCCGGTGAAGGCGGCCAGTTGCCTGGCGGTAAAGTAAATGCGTTGATTGCGCGTCTGCGTCACTCGGTGCCCGGTGTTACCCTGATTTCGCCACCGCCGCACCACGATATTTATTCGATCGAAGATCTGGCGCAGCTGATTTATGACTTGAAACAAGTCAATCCGGATGCGCTGGTATCGGTGAAGCTGGTATCGCGCCCGGGTGTAGGCACTATCGCTGCCGGTGTGGCCAAGGCCTATGCCGATTTGATCACTATTTCCGGCTACGACGGCGGCACCGCGGCAAGCCCCTTGACCTCGATTAAATACGCCGGTTCGCCGTGGGAATTGGGTCTGTCTGAAACCCATCAAACCCTGCGTGCCAATGACCTGCGCGATAAAGTGCGCGTGCAGACTGACGGCGGTTTGAAGACTGGTTTGGACGTGGTGAAAGCAGCGATGCTCGGCGCTGAAAGCTTTGGTTTTGGTACCGGCCCAATGGTCGCGCTCGGCTGTAAATACCTGCGTATTTGCCACCTGAACAACTGCGCCACCGGTGTTGCTACCCAGCAGGACAAACTGCGTAAAGACCATTACATTGGCACAGTCGAAATGGCGATGAACTTCTTCAAGTTCGTAGCAGAAGAGACCCGCGAGTGGATGGCGCGTATGGGCGTGCGCACCCTCGGCGAATTGGTTGGCCGTGTGGATTTGCTCAAGGTGCTGGAGGGTGAAACCACCAAACAGCAACAGTTGGATTTAAGCCCGATCATCTATACCGATGATTATCTGGCGACCAAACCCCAATTGTGTGCCGTCAGCAAAAATGAGCCCTTCGACAAAGGCGAAACCGCTGAAGCGATGGTCAAAGTATTGCTGCCTGCCATTGAAGCCAAAGCCGGCGGCGAGTTTGAGTTCCATATCACCAACTGCGACCGTTCCATCGGTGCGCGTATCAGCGGTGAAATTGCCAAACGCTATGGCAATGACGGCATGTCCGACAAACCGCTGAAACTGAAACTGACCGGTATTGCCGGCCAGAGTTTTGGGGTGTGGAACGCCGGTGGTCTGGACATGTACCTCGAAGGTGATGCCAACGACTACGTCGGTAAAGGTATGGCGGGTGGCAAGTTAGTGATTCGCCCACCGCGCAACTCCGGTTTCAAATCGAACAAAACCAGTATTTTGGGTAACACCTGTCTGTATGGCGCGACTGGCGGTAAGTTGTTCGCAGCCGGTACGGCGGGCGAGCGCTGCGGCGTGCGTAACTCCGGTGCCCATGTGGTAGTGGAAGGTGCGGGCGATCACTGCTGTGAATACATGACGGGCGGGGTGGTGACGGTACTGGGTCAAACCGGTGTGAATTTCGGTGCGGGTATGACCGGCGGTTTTGCCTACGTGCTGGATGAGGCCAACGACTTTGTGGATCGCTATAACCACGAGCTGGTGGATATTCACCGTATCAATACCGAGGCAGTGGAGGCGCATCGCCACCACCTGCGCACTGTAATCGAAGAATTTGTACAAGAGACTGAAAGTGCATGGGGCCAACACCTGCTGGACAACTTCGATGACTACATCGGCAAGTTCTGGCTGGTTAAACCCAAAGCGGCGTCTTTGGGCAGTTTGTTGGTCAGTTTCCGCAAGCGCGGCGAATAACTCTTGGTGACGAGTGAGGTCAAAATCATGTCAGCACGTTTAAGCAATGACTTTCAGTTTCTCGATGTGGGTCGTCAGGACCCCACCAAGAAAGACATAGAAACCCGCAGACGTAACTTTGTGGAGATCTACCAACCCTTCGCCAAAGAAGAAGTGGAAGGTCAGGCCCATCGCTGCCTGGAGTGTGGTAACCCCTACTGCGAGTGGAAGTGCCCGGTGCACAACTTCATCCCTAACTGGTTGAAGCTGATTTCCGAAGGCAATATTTTTGAAGCGGCTGAACTCAGCCATCAAACCAACTCACTGCCGGAAGTTTGTGGCCGGGTATGCCCGCAGGATCGCCTGTGTGAAGGCGCCTGTACCCTGAATGACGGTTTTGGTGCGGTGACTATCGGTAACGCCGAAAAGTACATTACCGATACCGCCTTTGCCATGGGCTGGAAACCGGACATGTCCAAAGTGGTTTGGACTAACAAAAAAGTAGCCGTAATTGGCGCTGGCCCAGCGGGTATTGGCTGTGCTGACGTACTGGTGCGCAACGGTGTTAAACCAGTGGTATTTGATAAGTACCCTGAAATCGGTGGCCTGCTGACCTTTGGTATTCCCGAGTTCAAGCTGGAAAAATCAGTGATGAGCCGTCGCCGTGAAATCTTTACCGAAATGGGTATTGAGTTCCGCTTGAATACTGAAGTGGGTAAAGACATCACCATGGAAGAATTACTGCGCGATTACGACGCGGTGTTCATGGGCATGGGCACTTATACCTACATGAAAGGTGGCTTCCCTGGCGAAGACTTGCCCGGCGTTTATGACGCGCTGCCATTCTTGGTTGCCAACGTGAACCGCAACCTCGGCTTTGAAAAGAGCCCGGAAGATTTCATCAGCGTCGCTGGTAAAAAAGTGGTTGTGCTCGGTGGTGGTGATACCGCCATGGACTGTAACCGCACCTCGATTCGTCAGGGCGCCGCTACAGTGACTTGTGCTTATCGTCGCGACGAAGAAAACATGCCTGGCTCCAAGCGCGAAGTGGCCAATGCCAAAGAAGAAGGCGTGCAGTTCCTCTACAACCGTCAGCCAGTGGCGGTAGTGGGTAACGGCAAAGTGGAAGGCGTAAAAGTGGTGACTACCCAAATGGGTGAGCCGGACGAAAAAGGCCGTCGCAGCCCGGTGGTGGTGCCAGGTTCAGAAGAAATTTTGCCTGCCGACGTAGTCTTGATCGCTTTTGGTTTCCGCCCAAGCCCGCAGCCTTGGTTTGAAACCAATGGCGTGAAAGTGAACAGCTGGGGTGGCGTGGTAGCGCCTGAACAGCAGCAGTTCAAGTTCCAAACCAGCAACCCTAAAGTTTTTGCCGGCGGCGATATGGTGCGCGGATCTGATTTGGTAGTAACTGCAATTTGGGAAGGCCGCGAAGCGGCGGATGGGATTTTGGATTACTTAAACGTCTAATTTCCGTAGGGGCGCTGCTTGCCGCGCCCCTGTTTGACCGCATATATTCGGGCGCAGCAAGCAGCGCCCCTACAACCCCGCCTTTGCGGGGTTTGTTTTATCCAACACATGCAAGGCATTGGGCCTGAGGATAAGAGTATGACCGAACTCAAAAACGACCGCTTCCTGCGCGCCTTACTCAAGCAGCCCGTCGATGTGACGCCGGTATGGATGATGCGCCAGGCCGGGCGCTATCTGCCTGAGTACCGCGCCAGCCGCGCCAAAGCGGGCGATTTTATGGGGCTGTGCACCAATCCCGAGGCGGCCTGCGAAGTCACCTTGCAGCCGCTGGATCGCTACCCCGGTCTGGATGCCGCCATTCTCTTCTCCGATATCCTCACCATCCCTGACGCTATGGGTTTAGGCCTGTATTTTGAAACTGGCGAAGGCCCCAAATTCAAGAAAGCCGTGCGCACCGAAGCCGATGTCAACGCGCTCAAGGTGATCAACCCGGAGCAGGATCTACCCTATGTGGTCAATGCGGTGAAAACTATTCGCCGCGAGTTGAATGGCCGCGTGCCGCTTATCGGTTTCTCCGGCAGCCCCTGGACGCTGGCGACTTATATGATCGAAGGTGGCTCAAGCCGCGATTTCCGTCGCGCCAAAGAAATGCTCTACAACCAGCCGCAGGTGATGCACCAGTTGTTGGATGTATTGGCCGACTCGGTGATTGTTTACCTCAATGCCCAAATTTTGGCGGGGGCGCAGGCGGTGCAGGTTTTTGATACTTGGGGCGGCGCGCTGTCACATGCTGCCTATCAGGAGTTTTCCCTCAAATACATGCACAAAATCGTCAATGGTTTGATCCGTGAGCACGAAGGCCGGCAGGTACCGGTCATCCTCTTCACCAAAGGTGGTGGCCAGTGGCTGGAAGCTATGGCGGCGACCGGTGCTACCGCGTTGGGCTTGGATTGGACCACCGATATAGCCACCGCGCGCGCGCGCGTTGGCAGTAAAGTCGCGCTGCAGGGCAATATGGACCCGACAATTTTGTACGCCTCACCGGAGCGGATTCGCGCTGAGGTTGGCACTATTCTCGCGGCTTACGGCAGTGGCTCAGGTCACGTATTCAACCTGGGGCACGGCATTACCCCGGAAGTAGATCCGGCGCACGCTGGCGCGTTTATCAACGCAGTTCACGATTTATCTGCTAGCTATCACGCATAATTTTGTAGTCATTTGTCGCCTGTCAGCATCTTTTAGCCGCCATTGGGCTATGGGTGCTGGTGCGGCGTGATTATCTTCATTACACTCGACGCAACATCTGGTTTTTTAGGAAGATTTACTCCCCCCGGAATCCTGAGATCACTGGCAGCTCTGTCGTAGTTGGCCGGTATCCCCGATTTAATAAGGCTGATAACACCATTGGGTGATATGGAGAGCAAGGCGTGGCAATTAAACAGGTTAAAGTTGATGTCAACGAATTAACCATCGGTATGTATATATCCGGTCTGGATCGCCCCTGGTCGCAGACACCCTTTCCTTTGCAGGGTTTTTACCTGCGCGATCTGGGAGAGATCAATCAACTTAAAGCCCTCTGCAATTATGTCTACATCGATGTGGAGAAGGGCCGCGGCCCCATCTCTGCCAACCTGAAAACTATTGCAGCACCCACCAAAAAAACCACGACTCGCGAGCGGGTTAACAGTTTCACCGAGACTTTGGCGCCGCTGAAAATCCAGCGCGGCTTATACCGCGAGGTGACGCCGCTGCAACGCGAAGTAAAGCAAGCGCGTCAGTTGCACCAAAAAGTTTACGGTGCAGTGGTGGAGGTGATGGAGCAGCTTGAAAAAAACCAGTTTGATGATTTGTCGCTCGGCGAGACCAAGCGTGTCGCGAGCGAAATGGTCGATAGTGTAGTGCGCAACCCTGACGCCTTTACTTGGTTGTCGCGGGTGCAGGAAAAAGACGAATACACTTACAGCCATGCGGTGCGCTCCTCGGTGTGGGCGATTTTATTTGGCCGTCATATCGGCCTGCCCAAACGCGATCTGGATGTACTGGCAATGGGGGTGTTGCTGAAAGATGTGGGCAAGGTAATGCTCGATGCCAGCCTGATTACCAGCCTCAATCGCTCGGCCGAAGAAGAAGCGCTCTATGAGAGCTTCGTGGAAATTGGCTGTGAAATTTTGCGTAAAACCCAAGGGGTTGAGCCACGTGTGATCGCCGTGGTTAAGACCCATTGCGAACGCCTGAACGGCAGCGGCTTCCCGCATGGCTTGTCGGGCGACAAGATCCCCCTCATGGGCAAAATTGCTGGCATAGTGACTTATTACGATCATGTCACTAACCCGCGCGGCTCGCGCGACCCTATAGCGCCCTCCAAGGCCGTCGCCAAGTTGTACGAGTTACGCAACATCCAGTTCCAGGAAGAGTTGGTAGTCGAATTTATCCGAGCCATTGGTCTCTACCCGACCGGCACTTTAGTCGAGTTGAGTACCGGTGAAGTGGCCGTTGTTGTGGAGCAAAACTTTGAGCGCCGGCTGAAACCCAAGGTTATTGTGGTATTGGATACACTCAAGCAGCCGCTCAATGAATATCTGTTGCTGGATTTGTCGGAGGACGATAAACGCAAACAGGAGCTTATTGATTCCGGCAAAAAGAATCGCCATGAGATTGAAAAGATTGAAATCGCCCGCGATCTTGAGCCGGGCAGCTATGACGTGGATATCGCAGGCATTCGCGATCACTATTTAATGCGCACCGAAAAGAAAGGTTTGATGGCATTGCTCAGCCGCCTGACCACGCGCAGCTAAAGCCAAACAGTTGAATTGTTAAGTTTTAGTAAAAAAACCGCATTCAATGAATGCGGTTTTTTTATAGCTAGGTAGAATGGCCCGCCCGCTGAGCGGGGTGTTTGCTGCGGTGTAAGTGCCGGGACAGTAAATGAATACACGCGAATTAATCAGAGAGAAATAGCATGTTTGAATGGTTGGCAAGTCCCGAAGCCTGGGTTGCATTGGCAACATTAACGGCGTTGGAAATTGTTCTGGGGATCGACAATATTATTTTCATCTCCATTCTGGTGGGCCGCCTGCCCGAGCATCAGCGCAAGTTTGCGCGCAATGTGGGTTTGGGCCTGGCGATGATCACTCGTTTGGCGCTGCTTTTCTCCCTTGCGTGGGTGATGGGCTTGGTTGACCCGCTGTTCAGTGTTTTAGGCCAGGAGATTTCCGGACGCGACATTATTTTGATTGGCGGTGGCTTGTTCCTGATTGCCAAGGCGACCCATGAGATTCACAGCAGTTTGGAGGGTGCAGTGGAAACCGAGCGCAATATCGCTGCCCATGGTTTGCTGATTGTGCTGGTGCAAATTGCGATTCTCGATATCGTTTTCTCACTCGATTCGGTGATTACCGCGGTGGGCCTGGTGGATCAGGTACCGATCATGGCCACGGCAATCATTATCGCGGTGGGCGTTATGTTATTTGCGGCTAAATCCATTGGTGAGTTTGTGGATGCACACCCGACTATCAAAATTCTCGCCCTGTCCTTTTTGGTGATTGTGGGCTTTACCCTGTTGGTGGAAGGTTTTGATGTGCATGTACCCAAGGGTTATATCTACTTCGCCATGGCCTTCTCGCTGGGCGTGGAGATGATCAATATCAAAATGCGTAAATCCACCGATAAACCTGTGGAGCTGCGCAAGGATTATCCGGGCGATCAAACCGAATCGCGCGACTAATTCCTGGGGTAGAACCCTGAATAAGCAAAAAGGCCGATCAACAGATCGGCCTTTTTCGTTTTAAACCACTTAAACCAAAGTGAAATCGCTTATTTCATATCGCTGATGACTTTTTGCAGGCCTTTTAGTGATGCCTCAACGCTTTGCATCGGGGTCATACCTTCAGGGTAGGATTCCTGTTCAACGACCAGCCACAGGGTGCCGCCGTAGGTTTTGTTGGCTTCGATCAGCGCTTTCCAGTCAGTGGTGTCCTGGCCGATGATCGGGTGCTCGGTATTGCCGGGTTTGGGCGCCGAGGCTTTGTAGTGGGTAGTAATGGTGCGACCGGGGTAAGCTTTGATAAAAGCGATAGGGTCTTTACCGGCCACTTCAGTCCAGCCCACATCCTGCTGCAACACGACTTCTTTGGTGGTGTTGGTGCCGATCACATCCCAAGGGGTCTCACCCATTTTGCCCAGCATTTCACCTTCGTGATTGTGGTAGCCGGTATGCATACCGTGGGGTGTGAGTTTGGTTTGAATTGCCGCGAGGTCAGCGGCAACTTCTTTGGCACCATCGGTAGTGAAGGCGCGCATATCCATTGGGATAATCAGGTATTTACAGTCGATCGCTTTGTAAAACGCGACAGTTGCATCAAAGTTTTCTGCATTCAACTTCTCAAAGGGTACGTGCGCGGCAGAGGCTTTGAGGCCGGTTTTATCCAAAAAGGCTTTCAGACCTTTGGGATCATTGGCGTAGGCGCCAAAATTGCCTGCGAACTCCACACCCTGAAAACCCATGGCTTTGAGTTTTTTCAAGGTGCCTTCAAAGTCTTTGGCGACGTCGTCTTTTACCGACCAGAGTTGCACGCTCAGTTGTGGTGAGGTCGGGGCCACATCGGCCGCCATGGCCGATAGGCTCACACTGGTGATAGCGGCCATGGTGAGTGCTTTTATTGTGTTGGACAGAGTCATAGTAGTTACCTTTTTGTGGGTTTAAATCTTTCCGAGTTTAAGTTGTTGCACTGCGTAATCCGCCGCACGGGCGGTGAGTGCCATATAGGTCAGCGAGGGGTTTTGCGACGCGGATGAAGTCATACAAGCGCCATCGGTGACAAACAGGTTGGGCACATCGTGCGCCTGATTCCAGCCGTTAAGCACTGATGTTTTCGGATCTTTACCCATGCGTGCGGTGCCCATCTCGTGAATGGACAAGCCGGGATTCCAATCGCGTTTTGCGCGAATATCTTTTTTGACATCTTTCAAGCCAATGGCTTCCAACATGTTGGCGGCGGTATCGGCGATGTCTTCCATCATTTTCCAGTCGTTGTCGGAAAAGCTGCAGTCGATATGCAATTGCGGCATGCCCCATTTGTCTTTCAACGTGGGGTGCAGCGAAACCTGGTTTTCATAGCGCGGCAACATTTCGCCCGAGCCGCTCAGGTTGAAATACCAGGGGCCGGGCTGGCGGATGGCTGCTTTAAAGTCGGCGCCAAAACCGTCGCTCGCGCCAATGTGTTCCCAGTTGGCGCGCTGGGCACCGGCCATGTAAAAGTAACCGCGTTTGAAGTTGGGGTTTTTCTCGTTGTAGTCGCGGAAGCGCGGCATGACTAATCCAATCGGGCGACGGCCGGAGTAGTAATCCTCCTCAAAACCTTCCACCCGCCCCATGGCGCCGGCGCCGTAAAGGTGATCCATCAAGTAATGGCCGAGCGCGCCGGAGGAGTTGGCGATGCCGGTAGGGAAGCTCTCGCTGACCGAGTTGAGCATGATTTGTGTGGTACCCAGCGTTGAGGCGCACAGGAAAATCACCTTGGCGAAATACTCGCGGGTTTCCAATGTCTCGGCATCAATTACCCGCACGCCGGTAGCGCGATTGGTTTTGGGGTCGTAAATCACACTGTGCACAATGCTGTTGGTGGCGATGGAGAGGTTGTTGGTCGCCAGCGCCGAGGGCAGGGTTGAGCTTTGGGTGGAGAAATAGGCACCAAAGGAACAACCTTTCTGGCATTCATTGCGCGCCTGGCACTGCAAGCGACCTTGCGCCAAATGGTGTGGTGCAGGCACCGATAAATGTGCAGTGCGGCCAATAATTAACTTACGCGTGCTCCATTTTTTTTCGATGCGCGCTTTCATTTCTTTTTCCACCGCGTTCATTTCAAACGGCGGCAGGAATTGGCTGTCGGGCAGGATCTCCAGATTTTCTGTGGAGCCGCTAATGCCCGCGTGCAGCTCAACTTTGTCGTACCACTGCTCAATATCCTTGTAGCGAATCGGCCAATCCACGCCCTCGCCATCGCGCGCGTTGGAGTTAAAATCGTGATCGCTCCAGCGGTAGGACTGGCGATGCCAGAGCAGGGACTTGCCGCCTAATTGATTGCCGCGAATCCAGTCGAAGGGTTTGTCTTTGGGGGTGCTGTAGGGGAAGTCTTTGTCGTTGCCAAAAAAGTGTTTGGTGGCATCGTTAAAGGCGTAACATTTTTTCTGCACATAATGCTGTTCATCGACCAGGGCTTTTTCGACCGCGCCGCGAAACGGCATCTGCCAGGCTTTCAGGCCTTCGCCGATGTAATCCTTGCGGTGTTCCACCGGGCGGCCGCGTTCAACCATCAGGGTTTTTAATCCTTTTTCAGTCAGTTCTTTCGCGGCCCAGCCACCGGCAATACCGGAGCCGACCACAATTGCATCAAACACTTCCTGGGTTTTGATGATGTAAATATTTTTTTCCATGATGTTATTTCACCAATTTAAAAGGCGTTGCCATCAGTGCGAATGGATAGCAAAACGAGTGGGGAGCAAAGCGGCATAGGAGTTTGCGGCAGGCTTAAAAATTCAGTGCCCAAGCCCGGCCTATCTCTTTGAGTTTGAAGTTGCCCTTATAGCCACCCGGAATGGCGAGGTAGGCTAGCTCCTGGGTCGCACCCGGCTCGGAGGTGTAGTAACCGAAAACCACCAGCGCCTTGAGCTGCTTCAAACCTTTGCGGTCGGCTTGGCTAAAGCCGTTTTGCGCTTGTTCCATGGCATTGAGCAACTGCAATTGCTGCGCCTTGGTGAGGGTTAAAAATGCCGTGTTAAATTCACTGCGTGCGCCCGCTTCTATGCGCGCCAGCGTGGCCAGCAGCTGTTGCTGCTCGGCGCTGCTCGCGCAATAGGCGGCGTAGTGATTAATAAAATCATGCACACCGGCGGCAATTGCGCCCGGGGTGTCGGTGGTGGGAATAATAATGTCGCCCAACTCGCGCAGCAGTTGTAATTGATCGCTGCTGAGCAGGGTCTTTTTACGGCGGCTGAAATCGGTAGGGGCACTAAAGCTGGCGGCCAAGGCCGAGAGTGAACTGGCGGAGAGCGCCAAACAACAGGCCAACGCTAATTGTTTTAGGGCAGTGCGACGCGCTATGCCATCGCTGCCATAAGGCAGAGCAGAAAGGTTCATGGAGAGCCTCATAGTTATTGTGTGAACAGCTGTGTAAACGGTTATGTAAACCAGGGTTCAGATGCCGCGGCGGCTTATTATGGGGTTCTATATTGAACCTTCTCTCCAGCGCTTTACTCAATGCCATGCGTGCCTGAAATCATACCGCCCCAGAGTAGGGCAGATCGCAATTAGTGTAGAACCTGTCAGGGTTAAGCGGGGTCAATATTTGTAAATATGTAATCGTTTACAGTCGGGTAAAAAATGGTCTTTTACCGCTTATAAACAATCGTGATGATTGCCTGGTTAAGGCAATAAAAAGGGCATAATCCGCCCGTTCTATGGCTCTTGCTATGGCGCCTTCTGCAGCCACTGGGTGATCTGCTGCACTACCCAATGGCTGTCATCCATCGGTAAGTCGTGACCGGCAGTGGGGTGAATGCACAGCGGCCACTGGAAGCGCTGTGCCAGAGCCTCGCTGGCGCGGATGGATACCAAACGATCCTGTTTGCTAGCGAGTATCAAACCCTGTGGGAAATGGCTGATTTGCGGGATAAAACTCGCCGCTGCCTGCAGCATGGTGATGATGGTATCGCGGCTGACCGGGCGCTGCTGCTGAATCGCCAACCACTGTTGCAAGCGCTGTTGGTAATCCGCCAGTTGATTGCTGACTTTGCGCAGCACCAAGGCTTCGCGCTGGCGCAGTGGTAATGTCAGTGCCAGCAGCATGGTGAACCAGGCGCCGGGGCGCAGGCGCCACCAGAAGGGTTGATTGCCGGTGCTGGAGTTAATCAGTACCAAGCCCTGAATTTCCTGCGGAAATCGCTGCACCCAGTCCAGCGCCACCATGCCGCCCATGGAAATACCTAACAAATACACCGGCGCGCCAATTGATTCGCTCAGGGGCTGGCCAAGGTGCACGTGCAGCTCAGTGCGCGCGTGATCGGTCATGGCACTCACGGAAGTCAGGGCAGTTTCCTGGTGGTATTCGCCGCAGCCGGGGAAATCGATACAGTGAACCTCGCACTCTGTGCCGAGCGCTTGGCACAGTTGTTGGCGCAGCTGGGCGGGGAACTCCAACCAATGGCCAGCTTCCCGCGCCAGCCCGCGCAATAAAACAAAATGCATGTTTATTTTCCTTAACTAAACCATAACTCATGGGCGCGTTGCGTCAGGTGGCGCGCACGTTCAGCATCGGGCAGCCAGCGCGAATGATTCAATGCCGCGCTCAACATAAAATCCAACAGCAATAAATGACGGCGCAATACCCGTGTGTGGCGATGCTGGGTTTGCGGGTTAAACAATCCCGCCATGTTGAATAATTGGCGCGGACTTTTTTTCACCCACAGCCAGGAACCCATCTCCAAGGTTAGCGGTAAAAAATAGGGTTGTTGTTGCGCGAGCGACAAATAATAAAAATAATCCCACAAGTCGCCGTGGGATAAATAATGAATCGATTGTGGCTCAAATAAATACGTGTGGTTTGGATAGCTGCGCTCCCATAAGGTTTTTAGCGCAACATAATCGGCGATATTGCCAATTGGCTGTTTGCGATAGGCGTGTGGAAACCAGAGCCGATCCTGCATGCCCAAACCCGAATGCAAATCCACAACTGTGGCAAACGGGCGATTTAAAATTTGGCGTCGCAATAATTTTTCCAGCGCGCTATTTTCCACTTCCATTTGCCCGCGCTTGCGCCCGCGATACCAGGGCAAAAATGGCCCGAGTCGATGGCCACCACCCAGCAGTGGCACGCGCCCTTCGGCATCAATCGGCGCATTGCGATTTAAATCCACCCCATTGCCATTGGCGCGCTGATTTAAATACATGCCTACCGGGTTGAGAATCGGCATAAGCACCAACTGCACTTGCTGCAACTGGTGCTGCAGGCCGCTATCCCATTGCAAACGCTCTAACAGTGACTGCAGCCAGGCAATTAATACCTGGCTGCCAATGCGTTCAATGCCGTGAATACCGGCGGTAAATAATACGGTCGGCGCCTTGGCTGCGCGTGAACCGAGTGTGATGGAATAAAGCGGGAAATCGATATTGTTGTACTGCACCGTTTGTTCGCAGCGAGCATGCAGCAGCGTGCTGTGCTCGCGGATCAGGCGCTCCAATTGTAAGAGTTCGGGAATTTTTTGTTTGAAGTCGCAGCGCAATTCCACACTGCGCAGGCCGGGGTGTGGCTCGCTGGGCGGCGCGGCGGCGTCGCTGGGGCTGTGCATATTCATTGCCAACTCATTCTTAAAGTACCGCTATAACAATCCTTAATGAATTGAGCATAGCGGCTTTTCGCGAAGAGTTTTTTACACTTTTGTGACCGTTGTGTGTGACGACCCACGCGCTGCGCGGTTACGCAAAATGCTGCACAAAACGTTCATCTTTTTCCGGGTCTAATTCCCGAATCGGGCGAACTTCAATGGTGCCGATGCGCGCCGGTGGAATTTTGCTCGCGAGTTGAATAGCTTCATTTAAATCGCGCGCATCCAACAAATAAAATCCCGCCAACTGCTCTTTGGTTTCCGCAAAGGGGCCATCGGTAATCAGGGTTTTACCATCGCGAATACGCAAGCTGGTGGCGGTGGTGGTGGGGTGCAAGGCGTTGCCGCCCAGCATTTTTCCACTCGCGTGCAAACCGGCACCGCAGGCTTCGCACTCGCGGTTGAGCGCTTGCCATTCCGCCGCGCTCATGTTGTTAATAATATTTTCATCGTAATACACCAGGCATAAATATTTCATCGCGGTGGTTGCTCCTCTGGTTGGCACTGCTTTGTTAATACCCTTGTTTACAGCTGAATGCTGTCCGGTTCCATAAACATCACTTCCCAGTGATGTCCGTCCAAATCTTCAAAACTGTGGTAGTACATAAAGCCGTGATCCTGCGCGGGCATAGGTGCGGTGCCGCCCGCTTCCCAGGCTTTTTTAACCATTTCATCCACCGCCGCGCGGCTGTCGCACGAAAGGCAAATAATCACTTCCTTAGTGGCGTGGCTATCGGCGATGGTTTTTTTAGTGAAGCCCTGAAAAAACGGCTCGGTTAATAACATGGCGTAAATGGTGTCGCTGATTACCATGCAGGCGGCTTGCTCGTTGGTAAATTGTGCATTAAACGAATAACCCAAATGGGCAAAAAACGCTTTGGATTTTTCCAGGTCTTTCACCGGTAAATTAATAAATACTTGCGTTGGCATAAATGAATTCCTTGTGAAGGCAAAAAGTGAATTATTGGTAGCGCACCAGCTCGCTAAAACCGCCGTAGGCCATACGTTTAAAATCAAACAGCGAATCGTTATTGCACATCTCTTTCAGACGCGGGTCGGCCATCACGGCGGCGTTAATTTTGTCGCGCGCCTCGCGTGAGGGGTACACAATCCACGCGAGCACAACAGTCTCGTTATCTTTACAACCGGCGGACTGTTTAAACGACACCATATCGGGAATGTTCAAGTCATCGCCCACGCATTCCCAATAGGCCAGGGCGCCGTGCTCCTTCCACACCGAACCGGCGAGGCTCGCCATTTTTTGATATTCAGCAATTTTTTCGGGGGCAATGGGCAGTAAAAAACCATCAACATAGTGAGTCATCATCTTTCTCCTTTCAGGGTGATTGGGATTTAACTACTGGGTAGTTGATTAATAGTCGATTGGATTGGCGGTATTTCGACAGCCGCCGAAAAAATTATTTCACCAGCGCCAAGCGGCGCTGCAAAAAACGTTGCTCGGCGGTCTGTTGGGTGAGCGAGAGCGCCGTTTCAAAAGCGGCGATGGCTGCCGTATGCTCGCCCAGTTGCTGCAATAGTTCGGCGCGCGCGGCGTGGGTGAGGTGATAATCTTTTAGTTGGCCACGCGCCAGCAGCGTATCAATTAAAGCCAATCCCGCTGCCGGCCCATCGCGCATCGCAATCGCCACTGCACGGTTTAACTCCACAATCGGGCTAGGGTTAATTTGCAGTAATAAATCGTAGAAACCCGCAATTTCCTGCCAGTCGGTGGCGGCAAAACTGGGCGCCTCGGCGTGCAGTGCGGCAATCGCCGCTTGAATACAATAGCTGTGCGCCTGACCGGTTGGCAGGGCGCGCTGGATTAACGCCGAGCCCTCGGCAATTTGCTCGCGGTTCCACAGCGCACGATCCTGATCCTCCAGGCGGATTAAATCACCTTGGGTATCCAGCCGTGCATGGCGGCGCGAATCCTGAATTAACATTAACGCCAACAGCCCCAAGGCCTCCGCTTCGGGCAGCAACTCCGCCACTAAACGCCCAAGGCGAATGGCCTCCTGCGCTAATTCCTGGCGAATTAATTCACTGCCCGAGGAGGCGGAATAACCTTCGTTAAATACCAGATAAATAACCTGCAGCACCGCATCCAGCCGCGTGGGTAATTCACTGCGGGTGGGAATTTCATAGGGGATTTTGGCGTCGCGAATTTTATTTTTAGCGCGCACTATGCGCTGCGCCAAGGTACTGGGGGTGGTGAGAAATGCACGTGCTATAGCTTCGGTGGTCAGCCCGCACACTTCGCGCAAGGTGAGCGCCAGTTGCGCTTCCGGCGCGAGGCTGGGGTGACAGCAGGTAAATATCAGCCGCAGCTGATCGTCCTCCAATAAGTGCTCGTCCCAATCCTCGCTATCACTAATCGCCGCTTCCAATTCTTCGGCTATATCCACCAGCGCCGTTTGAAATCGCGCTCGTCGCCGCACATGATCAATCGCCTTAAAGCGCCCGGTCGATACCAACCACGCGCGCGGATTATTCGGCACGCCATCCACCGGCCACTGCTGCAACGCCGCCGCAAATGCATCCTGCGTTGCCTCCTCCGCCAAATCAAAATCCTTCAGCAACCGAATCAACGTCGCCCGCACCCGCCGCGACTCGCTGCGATAAATGGCATTAATTTGAGTTTCGATACTGGCGGGCATAATTATCTCGTCATTTTATATTCAAGACTTTTTTTAACGGCAGGCCATTCCTGATCAATAATCGAGAATACTACGGTATCGCGATAAATTCCCTCAGGGCTTTTTTGGTGATTGCGCAAAACCCCATCCTGTTTTGCACCCAGCCGCGCAATTGCTGCACGCGATGCCTGGTTATGCCAGTGGGTACGAAATTCTACGGCAATTGTGTTGAGTGTTTCAAAGGCATGCGTCAGCAATAAATATTTGCATTCAGTATTTGTGCCGGTTTTTTGAAATGACTTTGCGTACCAGGTGTAGCCAATTTCGACGCGTTTATTCAGCGGGTCTGCATTGCAATAGCGAGTAGTACCGATAATTTTTTGCGAGGTATTATCAATCACCACAAATAACAACGCGCGGCCGTTCGCTTGATCTGTGAATGCCTGATTAAGATAAGAATCAATGGTTTCGCTGTTTGGTACAGAGGTGTACCAGAGGTTCCATAATTCGCCATCGGTGGCGGCTTCAACTAATGCATCAGCGTGCTCGCGTTTTAATGGAACGAGGGTAACGAGATTGCCTTTTAATGTGGTTTCGTAAAGCCAGTGGTTGTTCATGGTATTCCTTTAAAGTTTTCGATTAATTATTTATTGCGACCGTAGGTTGGGCAGCAATGCCCAACACCTCAAGGTTTAAGCCATTTTTTAAGTTTTTCTTTGGCTTGTGCATGTGTGTATACATTTCCTTCCTTGATGTCTTGTTCTGCTCTTTTGATTGCCTCCAACATTGAATCTGTTGAGGTTATTGGTGGTTTGGTGTTAGTTGACTTTTTCATGGGTATAGAACTTCGATAATAAAGGTTTTGTTGGAAATGGCTGTCCAACCTACGTACTGCCCAACCTACTGACTAGGGATTGCAAAATTCATGTTTTGAACGATTTCATTATTATCTAAAAAGTGGACTGCTTTTATTTTATCGCTTGGTATTGTTTTGCCATTTCCCATAAAAAAAGCATCTATTCTACGTGCCGCATCATGCTCACTTTCACCGTGAATTACTTGATGTAAATAGTAAAGCGTGTTTTCCAGAGTAGTATCATCAGCTTCCCCAATAAACTCAATTAGTGCAGGTCTGGTGACTTTCATAAAGCTTTCAGTAATCACATGAAAGTTTGCTCCAACCAAGTCTTCAGCAATGTCCTCTACTGCTTCAGGGCATTGTGTGAAATGGTAATTTTTGTCTTGGGCTTTTTGTTTAAAAAGGGTTGCAAATGGACCTTCATCATCTTGCCCTAATAATTCCTTACCTAGTTTTGATAAACCGAACATAGATGATTGATGTTTTGAGTGTTCTATATTTTTAGCCAAGCCTTTGAGAAATGGAATCAGTATCTTATATCCCTCGGCTTTTGGCATAAGTCCGTTCTCAAAATAGCTATTAATATCGATAATTCGTGTGCCATGAAACCAATGGGAGGTGAGTTTTGTGGGTTCATAATTTAAGTATTGTAAAAGCTCACTAAAGCATTGATGGTGATAATCAGATACATCTTGTGTATCTTGAATTGCTTTTAGTATTTCGATAAGTCTTTCTTGTGAAAGCGATAACACATTTGATGCGCTAATGAGCGCTGATTTGTAGTTACTGCAATCTAATATTTTCATTTTGATTCCCTTTGCTTCCCAACAAAAAACCCGAACCATTTCTGATTCGGGTTTCTCGCTTTCTCACATTCCGTTTAAAAACTTAAACGTTGTAAGTGCTCGATGCTGTATTGCCGCCGCGACCAGTCCAGTTGGTGTGGAAGAACTCACCGCGTGGTTTGTCGGTGCGCTCGTAGGTGTGCGCGCCGAAGTAATCGCGTTGTGCTTGCAGCAGGTTTGCTGGCAGGCGGGCAGTGCGGTAACCGTCGAAGTAGGTCAGTGCTGAGGTGATGGTTGGAGCGGGGATTCCGTTCACAATCGCAGCAGCAGCAACACGACGCCAGCCAGCTTGGGCTGCATCAACGGTTTTAGCGAAGTAATCATCCAGCAGCAGGTTTTTCAATTCGCCATTCTTGTCGAATGCTTCTTTGATATTGCCGAGGAATGATGAACGAATGATACAGCCGCCGCGCCACATTAATGCGATGCCGCCGTAGTTCAAGTGCCAGCCGTATTCTTTGGCCGCTTCACGCATCAGCAAATAACCTTGTGCGTAAGAAATAATTTTTGATGCAAATACCGCGTTGCGCAAATCGTTGATAAAGGCTTGTTTGTCGCCAGTGAAATTCACCGCTGGGCCTTTAATGACTTTTGCGGCTTCAACACGTTCTGCTTTTTGTGATGACAAGCAACGCGCAAATACCGCTTCAGAAATCAGGGTGAGAGGAACACCTAAATCCAGTGCGATGACACCAGTCCACTTGCCAGTACCTTTTTGACCGGCGGTGTCGAGGATTTTCTCAACCAGAGGTTCGCCGTCTTCGTCTTTATAGGCAAGGATGTCGCGGGTAATTTCGATCAGGTAGGAATCGAGTTCGCCTTTGTTCCACTCGGCAAATACTTCGTGCATTTCGTCTGCGCTCAGGCCGACTACTTCTTTCAGCAATTGGTAGGCTTCGCAAATCAATTGCATATCGCCGTATTCGATACCGTTGTGCACCATTTTTACAAAGTGGCCCGCGCCGTTCTCGCCAACCCAGTCACAGCAAGGTGAGCCGTCATCCACTTTGGCGGAGATGCTTTGGAAAATGTCTTTTACAAATGGCCAGGCTTCGGGTGAACCACCGGGCATGATGGATGGGCCAGTCAACGCGCCTTCTTCACCACCGGAAACACCGGTGCCGATAAAGCGCAAACCTTTGCTCGCCAAATAAGCGGTGCGACGGTCGGTATCGGGGAAGTGGGTGTTGCCGCCGTCGATAATAATATCGCCAGCTTCCAGGTGTGGAATCAGTTGTTCGATGAAATCGTCTACTGCTTTACCAGCCTTAACCATCAGCATAATTTTGCGTGGCTTAGCGAGTGACGCTACCAATTCTTCAATCGAGCGTGCGCCGCGAATGGTTTTACCTGCAGCGCGGCCAGCGATGAAGCTGTCTACTTTTTCTACTGAGCGGTTGTAAGCGGTAACTGTATAGCCTTTGCTAGCCATGTTCAGGATGAGGTTTTCGCCCATCACGGCCAAGCCAACCAAGCCTATATCGGAAAGTGGTTTCATAGTAGTAATAGCCTATCGTTGTGGTTGATGTCCTACCCGGGAGAACCTTGCAACAGGGGCAGTTCCGGCAGCGAATGTCACCAAACTGTGATCCTGCGGCGTTCAGGGAGCAGTGATTGACCGATTTCAATCCTTATAGTGCAGTTCTTGATAACTGTATCTGTCCAGCCTGCCGCACTTTTTGAAGGGTGCGTATTATTCCTGTTTGCGCGCCAAAAAAATAGCCGACCGGCCCATTCTTCTGGCTATTTTGGCGATTGATTGTGGCAATGCTCCTCCTTTGAGTTCTGAAATTGGCGCATGACAAGGTGGCAAGGTGTGGCCTATAGTTGAGGTTGCATGAGAACCTCGGAGAATCAGCATGAGTTTAAAAGCGACGTCGGTTAGATTGGATGATGAAACCCTTGAGCGGGTGGGAAAGATGGCAGAGGCCATGGATAGGCCACGCGCTTGGTTGATGGCGCACGCAATCAAGCAGTTTGTAGAGCGTGAAGATTGGTTTATTCGCGAAGTAGAAAAAGGTGTGAGCGCGGCTGACAAGGGCCAGTTGGTTGATCACGCGGAGCTTAAAGCCAAATGGGAGGCCAAGCGTGCAACTTAAATGGACTGATTTAGCGGAAAAGGATTTGGACAATATTGAAACCTACATCGCCACCGAAAACAGCCCTCTTGTCGCGGTGGATGCTGTGCTTAAAGTGCTCAATAGTTGTGAATTGATTTTATCCAATCACCCTCAAGCAGGTCGCCCCGGTCGAGTCAGCGGTACCCGCGAGCTAGTGATTAACGGCCTCCCATTAATCGTCGTCTACCGCATTGTTGATCGGTTGGATCAATTGCAAATTTTGCGTGTATTGCATGATGCGCAGCAGTGGCCTGTGGGTGATTAATCCTCGCGTTTGATTTTCCGTTTGCGCCGCCGCTCAGGCGCGGCCTGTTGCGCCAACGCCCACTCGATATGTTCTTGTACCAACTCCGAGCAAGACTCTTTTTTGGCGGTTAATGCCGCAACAATCCGCGCATCACTCGGCGCATTACCCAAGCCCACGGCGATATTGCGCAGCCAGCCTTCATAGCCCACGCGGCGAATGGCGGAGCCTTCGGTTCTTGCTAAAAATTCGTCTTCGGTCCAATTAAACAGGTCGACCAAATCGCTATCGGCCAAGCCGTGGCGGGGTAAAAAATCGGTCTCGCCACTGAATTGCGCGTATTTATTCCAGGGGCAGATGGCTTGGCAGTCGTCGCAGCCGAAAATGCGGTTGCCGATGGGTTCGCGGAATTCTGCGGGAATCGCGCCTTTATTTTCGATGGTTAAATAGGAAATGCAGCGGCGTGCGTCCAGTTCGTAAGGGCGGGGAAATGCGTCGGTGGGGCAAACTTTTAAACAGGCGGTGCACTCTCCACATTGATTGGGTTGTTGCGGTTCATCCACCGGCAGTGGCACGAAAGTGTAAATCTCGCCGAGGAAAAACCAACTGCCCGCGTTGCTATTAATAATCAGGGTGTGTTTGCCCGTCCAGCCCAGCCCGGCTTTTTCCGCCAGCGGGCGTTCCATCACCGGTGCGCTATCCACAAAGGCGCGATTTTGGCCTTTAAATTCATAATCCTCTGGCAATGCATCATCAATTTTTTGCGCCAGAATACTCAGGCGTTTGCGGATGAGTTTGTGATAATCCCGCCCTAAGGTGTAGCGCGAAATATAGGCTTTGGTCGGGTCTTTGAGGATTTTGATTTGCTGGGTGTCGCCAGGTAAATAATCCATGCGCACGGAAATGACCCGCACCGTGCCGGGCAACAATTCTGCCGGGCGCGAACGTTTATTGCCGTGGGCGGCGAGCCATTCCATGCTGCCGTGATAACCCTTGGCAAGCCATTCCTGCAGGCGATCTTCTGCCTCGGCCAAATCGATATCGGTAATGCCCACCTGCTGAAAGCCCAGTTCGCGGCCCCAGAGTTTGATGTTGTCGGCAAGTTGATGGAGATCGAGTGAGCTGGACATGGTTGGCGCGTCAAAAGAAAAGTGCGTCATTTTGCCTGAAATCAGACGCCGTTACATTTTTAAACAGTTGAGTTGGCCGGTATTCAGGCTCAGCCGCTATAGTGCACTTCGTTTATCAAGCTTGTTTGTTAATTTGGTCGGTCAAAAAAAGGAGTCACCTGTGAAAGTAAATCATCGTTTTGGATTGTGGGCGCTGTTGAGTGCTGCTGCGCTGCTGAGCGCTAATGCTATGGCTACACCGCTGCCGCAACAGCCGCATGTGTACGTAGAGGGAGCGGCCGAGTTGGAAGTCGAGCCGGATATGATGGTATTTACCTTGAGCATTCAAACCGTGGATCTGGATTTGGCCAAAGCCAAGGCCGATGTGGATGCACGTTCCCGTTTGCTGATCGACACCCTGAAAAAGTTTGGCGTGAAAGCCGATGACATCGCGACTACCGCGTTGAACATTCGCCCCGAATATGACTACAAAGACAATCAGCGTGTATTGACCGGCAATAACGTATCGCGTCAGGTAGATATTAATTTGCGCGATTTAAAAAAATATCCCGAACTGATGAAGGCGCTCGTCGATGCAAAAGTGTCTGAAACCATCAACACCCAATTGACTTTGAGCGATAAAAAATCGGTTGAAGAAAAAGTGCAGACGGCGGCAATGAACGATGCCAAAGCCCGCGCGAGTCGCTTGGCTAAGGCCCAGGGCAGAGTGGTGGGCGACCCATGGTCCATTTCTGAATTTAATAATCGCGGCAATGAGCGCTGGGAACTGCGGCCTAATCGCGAGTTGATGGGCAGTTCTGCCAAGCTTGAGATGGTTCGTATGAGCGATTCCGCTGAACCCTTTGAGCCGGGGGTGATGAAAATTACTGCCCAGGTTTATGTGGTTTATTTGCTCAAATAAGCGCGCGATTTTAAAAAAGTAGTTATAAAAACTGGCACCTAACGCGTGCCAGTTTTTTTTGCATTCGTTTTCATTGGTTTTTTCTGTTTCTTTTCGCGTCAGATTATCCGGCGCTCTCTATACTCAAGCAGTTACAGACATCATTTTCTGTTTATAAATAAGATAAAAATCAGATGTCGTCCCGGTATTTTGCTTGAGGTCACTATGCTTACTCGTCCAATCAATTGCTGCGCAATTACCCTGTTGTCCTGCTGTGTGCTGGCCTTGCTCGCGCTATCGCCCACCAGTTTGGCACAGCAAACTAAACGTATTACGGTTATGCCTGCCATCACCGATATAGATCGCTATTCCGTGCGCATGTTGACCCTGGCCTTGGCACGCGCTGACACCCAATATGAAATTATCCCCGACGCTGACGGCGGCCACCGCACCCAGGGGCGCTATATAGAAGATCTGCGGGCCGGGCGCATTGATGTGATGTGGGCCGCTTCTGATGCGAGCATTGAGGCGCAGGTGCCACCGGTGCGTATTCCCCTGTTAAAAGGCTTGCTGGGGCATCGCATTTTTTTAATTCACAAAAATAGCCAGCATAAATTCGATGCGGTAAATACGCTCGATGATTTAAAGAAATTAAAACTCGGGCAGGGCTCCACCTGGGCGGATACCAATATTTTGGAGAGTAACGGCCTCACGGTGGTGAAAACCCAAAAATACGGCAACCTATTTTATATGCTCGACGGTGGCCGCTTTGATGCGTTTCCGCGGGGTGTGCAGGAACCCTGGGGCGAGGTCAATAAAATTCCCGGGCTGGAGTTGGCGGTAGAAAAGCGGTTGATGTTGGTTTACAAAATGCCATTTTATTTATTTGTGGCGCCCGACAACCAGGCGCTGGCACGAGATATCGAAAATGGTTTCAATGCGATGATCGCTGATGGGACTTTCGATTATGAATTTTTGAATGATCCCTCAATCAAAAAAGTCATTGACTTGGCCGACCTGAAAAACCGTAAGGTATTTTATTTGGATAACCCGGCGCTGCCCAAAGCCACACCGGTTGATCGCCCGGAACTGTGGCTGGATATTAATAGTTTGTAATCACGTCATGCGCTGCGGTTGATGCAGATTCCTAATCGGCACAACGCTGCGCAATAAATTCCTTCCATTCCACAATATCGGTTCCGGCGGAATCAAACAGGCTCAAACCAATCAAAAAGTCGCCATCATCGCCGTAGGGGCGACACCATTTCACTTCAGTGACCAATAAAAATTGCCGGTCACTCGCGGCATCGCGAATACAGCAGCGCAAAATATTGTCGGTGGGTACAGCTTGCGGTGCTATGGCGCGCAGGCCGTTGGCGGAAATATCCAGGCTGTTGCTAACCACCAGTGTGGGCTCGCTGTCGGCGGGGCTGTCGAGTTCAATAATTACCGTGAGTTGATTGTTCAGGCGATATTCCTGACGCTGCTCTTCTGGTTGTTTTTCCTGTTGCTCCGGCGAATGTTTTTTTGTGTCGTTATTATTCATAGTGATCTTCCTGTACACCGCTAGGGTTAATTGTTATGGCGCGGGTTAATTGACATCGCGACGTAAACCGCGAATCACTTTGGCGAGTTGTTCTTCAAAGTTGTCACCGTTGCGCAACACTTTTAACTCGCCGCTAATCAGTTGCTGCACCAGTTGTTCGCGGCTGTATTCGGCAACTTTGCGCCCAACCTGATCGGCGAAAATATATTTGCCCGTGGCTCCAATAATCACCGAGAGTTTGGCGCGTAGGCCGGGGGCGGTGTTGGCGTTATTAATTTCCAGCCAGGCACCTACTTGTAACTCATTCGCCGTTGTCGCTGCTGTCTGTTCACGTTGCAGGGCTTCTGCGGCTTGCGCTGCTTCCCGCTCGCGGGTGAGGCGCGCTTGTTCGGCGGCTTGTTCAGCGGCGCGGCGCTGCTGTTCGTCGGCGAGCAAACGGGCTTCGGCCATGGCTTTGTGCGCGGCGGCCTGGCGTGCGTCCAACTCGGCTTGCAGGCGCGCTTGCTCCGCCTGACGTTCGCGCTCAGCCGCTTCCTTCAGTGCTTCTTGCTCCGCCATAAAGGCGCGCACGAGTGCTTCGGCTTTTTGTTTTTGTTTGAGCAGTTGGACTTTTACGCACTGATTAGCTTGAGTAATGAGTGCTGTGAGTTGCTGCTCAATAATCATCGCCAGGGGTGTTAACTGCAATGGCTGGGCGAGACCGGTGGAGAGGCAGAGGGCAAAATCCTTATTGGTTTTGCTCATTACCTTGCGCCCAGTGTGATCGACAAATAGCAGTTGGTCGAGGTTGGCATCCTTGAGTACCAATTTGCAGCGAATCGCCTCCTGACCATCGCCGCGCATCACAATCCAATCGCCAATCTTCACCGTTTCGGTGGCCTGTAGTAGCGCCAGTGGTACCTTGGTCTTGGCGGTGGTTTGACCGTCGGGCAGCGGCAGCGCGGGGAAGAGGGCGATCTCTTGTGGCTGCTTTTGTATCGCCATCATCAAGCACTGGCTGAGCTGGTCGACTAGCTGTTGGTAGGCTTGGGTGTTGCTTGTGGTGTGTGCAAGGCTGCGCTCCAGTTCAGTGAGCAAGGCCGGAATTTGGCTATAGAGCTGTTGATCATCAACCTGAATATTGCCGTGTGAAAAGAGTTGCCCCAGTGAGGGCAGGATGCGCTGCCAGTGCACCCAGAGTGGCAGCTCGTTCAATGCGGCGGCTGGTGTATTGAACGCCCAGTATTGCAATTCGCTTTTGAGACTGAGGGTGATGGCTGAATGCAGATCGAGTGGCAGTGGGCGCTGCGCCAGATGATTATTGAGCAGTGTCACTACCCGTGTTTGCGCGAGTGTAAGCTTCTGGTTGCCCAGTTCGGTTTCGCACAGGCGATTCTCCAGCAGTGTGGCGCGTTTGTCCTCACTGGCGAGCCACTGGCTAAATTCGCTCAGTGCACTCTCGGGAGCGGTTTTGTTTTGCCAGTGCGCCGTCAGGGTATTGAGGAGACTACTGATTCGATCATAGAACTGCTGGCTGGGTTTGGCATCGCGCGCATACCAGTGACTGGTGGCGGGCAGTATCGATTCCAAGGTGCGGCGCAAAGGGTGATCGATGTCGCTGTAAAAGCGGTCGTCCTGTGCAATTTGTGCGACCAGAGCAGTTTCAACAGCGGCAAACAGCGGCAGTAGTTGCAGATCCAACTGTGGTCGGGCAATTAGCTGGCGATAGACCCGAGTCGCCAATTCCTGACGTAGCTCGTCTGGCGTTCTTGTATCGATCGTTTTATCGCTGGCGGCCGGAGTGTTGGCGAGGGTGGCAAGGGCGTCACCGAGGTGATTGCCATCACCGCGCAAAATAGCCTGTACATCAAAACTGGGCATGGGGGTCTCTTGGTATCTGCTGCGGCCTTCAATATAGCCAATTCACCGGCGTTCTGCCTTAACCCTTGTGAAGCAAGTTGCGTATAATCGCGCCTCATTCAAGTTGCCCCTATTTTTTGCTGCCCAGGCTGACCCTTTCATGAAAATTACTGCCAGTTCGCCCCTGCTTTATACCGCTGCTGAAACCTACGCGCTGGATGCTGCTGCTATCGCCAGCGGTATTCCCGCGATCCAGCTAATGAAGCGCGCTGGGAGAGCGGCCTATGATTTGTTGCTAGAGCGCTTTCCATCGCCCGCCCGCGTCACGGTTTACTGCGGTGGCGGCAATAACGGTGGCGATGGCTACATTCTGGCGGCGCTCGCCGCCCAGCGGTTAGTGCCGGTGCAGGTAATACAGCTGACTCCCGCGGATAAGCTAAGTGGCGAAGCGCGCCAGGCGTATGACTTTGCCGTGCAAGAAGGTGTGCTCATGCAGGTTTTCACGGCTGCCAGTGCGCCTGCGGAGGGTGTGATTGTGGATGCACTGCTGGGCATTGGCCTGCGCGATGCACCGCGTGCGGAATTTGCGGCGGCGATTGAACAGATCAACACCAGTGGTTTGCCGGTGTTGGCGCTGGATATTCCCTCTGGCCTACATGCCGATACCGGTGCCGTTGCCGGTGCGGTAGTCAACGCCAGCCTGACCCTGACTTTTATCGCCACCAAGCGCGGCCTGCTCACGGGGCGCGGCCCGGCAGTGTGTGGTGAGTTAGTGCTTGCTAATCTGGATGTGCCTGAAGTGACTTACACGGCGGCATCGCCCAGTGCTGAACGTGTGCAATTGGCAGAGTTGCAAGGCTTGCTCGCACCGCGCGCGGCCGATGCGCACAAAGGCGATTTTGGCCATGTGATGGTGATTGGTGGCGATACCGGCTATGGCGGCGCGGCGCTGATGGCGGCAGAAGCGGCAGCGCGTTCTGGTGCCGGTTTGGTGAGTATCGCCACGCGCCCCGAACACATCCCGGCAATTCTTGCTCGTCGCCCGGAGATTATGGCTTGCGGTGTGGTTTCCGGTCAGGAGCTGGAACCGCTGCTAGCGCGTCCAACCCTGTTGGTGGTCGGCCCCGGTCTTGGTCGCTCGCCGTGGTCGGAGCAGATGTTGCAGCAGGCAGTTAAAAGTGGCCTGCCCATGGTGTTGGATGCGGATGCACTTAATATCCTCGCCGAGGGTCGTGTGGTGCCAGCGAGCGTTAAACGCGATAACTGGGTATTCACCCCCCATCCCGCTGAAGCCGCTCGTTTGCTAGGCATCACCACCGCGGAAGTTCAAGCCGACCGCTTCGCCGCCGTGCAGGCGATCCAAGTCCGTTACAACGCCACGGTCATCCTTAAAGGTGCTGGTAGTTTGGTCGCCGCCAATGGCGACAAGATCGCGGTAGTCACCGACGGCAACCCCGGTATGGCTACCGGCGGTATGGGCGATGTACTCTCGGGTATCCTCGGCGCACTTATCGCCCAAGGGCTGAGTCAGCCAGATGCAGCACGGTTGGGTGCAGTAGTTCATGCCTGCGCGGCAGATTTGGCGGCTGATGACGTGGGCCAGCGCAGCCTGCTCGCCACCGATTTGATCCCCTATTTGGGCGAATTGCTCTAAGGAGTCGGCGGTGGAAACATTGGAATACATCATCGATAACGACAGCGACATGGTCGCCTTTGGCGAGCAGCTCGGCGCTATCTTCGCTGCTCATGACGGCCCGCTCTCGGTGCATTTGTGCGGCACCCTGGGCGCCGGTAAAACCACCCTCACACGCGGCATACTGCGAGCGTTTGGTCACACCGGTGCAGTAAAAAGCCCCACCTACACCTTGGTGGAGGCCTATGAATTTGGCGTGCGCCGGGTATACCACTTTGATTTATACCGCCTGGGCGATCCTGAAGAGCTTGAATACATGGGTATTCGCGATTACTTCATCGAGCAAAACCTCTGTCTGCTGGAGTGGCCTGAGCGCGGTGAAGGTGTGCTGCCCACGCCGGATCTGGTGATCAATATTTTCGTGCAGGGCGAGGGGCGTCGCTTGGAATTGCGAGCGACCAATCCGCTATTGCACGCACTGCTGGCCAAGCGTTAGCCTTTTTTGCTAGGGGCAAAAGCCCCTTTTGCGGTAGAGTGCGAGCCATGTGCCACGGCGTTTAGCGCTGTTTGGTGCGCCATATCCCTATAAAAACTGCTGAATGGGTGTTTGTCTGTTGAGATTGTCTATATCTATGGTTCGCTGGCTGAACTGGGTTTGCTGCCTGGGGGTGCTACTTGCGCCTCTGGCTTTTGCGGCGAAAGTGGATGGTGTGCGCGTGTGGCGCGCGCCGGATCACACGCGCATCGTGCTGGATCTGGATGCGCCCGTGCAGCACAGCCTGACGCTCGCGGCTAACCCTGAGCGCATTATTGTCGATGTTCCCAAAACCAGCCTCAAAGCCCCGCTGGGCCAGTTGCCTTTGGCGGATACGCCGGTGTTGGCGGTGCGCTCCTCGGTTCAAACGAATGGCGATTTGCGTCTGGTATTTGATTTAAAAGCCAAGGTCGCGCCCAACAGTTTTTTACTCAAAGCCCACGGCGGAATGCATGACCGTCTGGTGATCGACCTCTACGACGAAACACCCTCAACCGCCACCGCTGCGCCGGCGACTACCCCTGCAGCGGTTCCTACCGCCTCCGCAACCACCGCTCCAGCAGCCACCAAACCTGCCGTTGTCGATAAACCGGCAGTAGTCCCCGCACAACCCGCTAGTAAGCCAGTAGCCAAAGCTGATCTTAGCGGCAAACGGTTTATTGTTATCGCGGTGGATGCTGGTCACGGCGGGGAAGACCCAGGCGCCCTAGGCCCCAATCGCCTGCGCGAAAAAGATGTGACGCTGATGATCGCCAAAGAGCTGGTTGCGGCGATTAACGCCCAGCCCGGGTTTACCGGCAAGCTCACGCGCACCGGCGATTATTTTATCCCGCTGAAAAAACGCCGTGATTTGGCGCGCAATATGAAGGCGGATTTGTTTGTCTCTATTCACGCCGATGCCTTTACCAAAGCCAGCGCGCGCGGCGCCTCGGTGTTTGCCTTGTCGCGTCATGGCGCCACCTCGGAAACCGCGCGCTTTTTGGCCGAGCGTGAAAATGAATCGGATTTGATCGGCGGGGTGGGCGATATTCGCCTTGATGATAAGGATCAGGTGCTGGCCGGGGTGTTGGTGGATTTGTCGATGACGGCAACGTTGAATTCCAGTTTGCAGGTCGGCCAGCAGGTGCTCAGCTCCATGGGTGGTATTGCGCATTTGCACAAGCGCCATGTGGAACAGGCGGGCTTTTTGGTGTTGAAATCGCCTGATGTGCCGTCGATTCTGGTGGAGACCGGTTTTATTTCCAACCCCGGTGAGGCGCGCAAATTGGCCACACCGGCGTATCGCAAACAAATGGCGCAATCGGTATTTAAAGGTATTCGCCAGCATTTTTACCAGCATCCGCCAGCGGGCACTTATGTTGCGGCGCAAGTGGAATCCGGTGCCGGCGGCGGTTTTGAGCGGCAGCATGCGGTGGCCGCTGGAGACAGCTTATCCGGCATTGCCAATCGCTACGGCGTGAGCATGCAGCGGTTGATGCAGTACAACAATTTACGTTCGACCAGCGTGAATATCGGCCAGACCTTAAAAATTCCGGCGACCAACTCACCTGCCGTTGCCCAGTCGCAACCTGCGCCTACCGCGCGCCCACAAGCGCAAATCGCCACTGCACCGCGGATGCACCGCGTGGTGGCCGGCGATACCTTGTCGCGTATTGCCAGCCGTTACGGCGTGAGTGCCAGCGCGATCCAGCGCCATAACAATATGAAAAGTACGACCGTAAAACTGGGTCAAACCCTGAAAATCCCCACTTCCTGATTCATCGCCGCGATTGGTTTCCCATGCGAAAAATTAAATTGCTCAGCCCGCGCCTCGCCAACCAGATTGCTGCTGGCGAGGTTGTTGAACGTCCATCCTCGGTGATTAAAGAGCTGCTGGAAAATTCACTCGACGCCGGTGCAACGCGTTTGGAAATTGATATTGAAGAGGGCGGCATCAAGCTCATGCGTGTGCGTGACAACGGCGGCGGCATTGATAAAGACGATTTGCCACTCGCACTCAGCCGTCACGCCACCAGTAAAATTTATGAATTGGATGATCTCGAGGCAGTTGCTACGTTAGGTTTTCGCGGCGAGGCTTTGGCGAGTATCAGTTCGGTCGCGCGTCTGGCGTTGATTAGTAGCACCAATGACGACAGCGCAGGTTGGCAGGTAGTCGCCGAAGGGCGCGATATGGAAACGCAATTATCGCCTGCACCACACCCGCGCGGCACTACTGTTGAGGTGCGCGATTTGTTTTTTAATACGCCTGCGCGCCGTAAATTTTTACGCACCGATAAAACGGAATACACCCATCTTGAGGATGTCGTAAAACGCTTGGCATTATCACGTTTTGATGTCGCGTTTAATTTGCGCCACAACGGCCGTGCCATTTATTCCTGGCGTGCGGGTGATTCTCAGCTCGAGCAAGAGCGTCGCGTCGCTCAGGTGTGTGGCCCGGCGTTTATGGAAAATGCGGTGCACCTTGATATAGAGCGCAACGGTTTTCGTTTGTGGGGTTGGGTGGCGCTGCCCACCTTTTCGCGCAGCCAGGCAGACTTGCAGCACTTTTATGTGAATGGTCGCGCGATTCGCGACAAGCTCGTCAGCCACGCTGTGCGTCAGGCTTATCAGGATGTGTTGTACCACGGGCGCCATCCGGCTTTTGTATTGTATTTGGAACTGGATCCCTCCACCGTGGATGTGAATGTGCATCCCACTAAACACGAAGTGCGTTTTCGCGATAATCGCAACGTGCACGACTTCATCTACTCAAGCTTGCATCACGCACTCGCAAAAGTTCGCCCGGAAGATACGCTTGCAAAACGCGAACTGGGTGAAGGCGCCGATGAAGTTTCCGGTATAAATCCATTTGCACTTTCATCTACCAAACCGATTCAAGGCATTGCGGCGGGCGAATTCAAAGGGCAGGAGAGTATGGGCTTTCGTGCGGCGTCCGGCGCGAGTCATTATTCATCGTCAAATTACCAGCCTGCACAAATTAATCCCGGTGCTGTGCGTGAACAGATGGCGACCTATGGCGAGTTGCATCGCCCCGCAAATCCCACGGCAACTTATGCTTTGCCGGAATCTGCTAGCGACGAGATTCCCCCACTGGGTTATGCCATCGCACAATTAAAAGGTATTTATATTCTCGCGGAAAATGCGCAGGGTTTAATTGTGGTTGACATGCACGCGGCGCACGAGCGCGTGACTTACGAGCGTATGAAAGAGTCGTTTCACTGTGGCGGTTTGCAAACCCAGCCACTGCTAGTGCCTGAGTCGATAGCGGTCAGCGAAAAAGAAGCGGACTTTGCCGAAAATTTTAGCGAGGTATTCAAAGCGCTCGGCTTTGAGTTGCAGCGCGCTGGCCCGGAAACTTTATTAATTCGCCAGCTACCGGTCATTTTAAATCGCGCCAAAGTTGAGCAATTGGTGCGCGATGTTTTATCCGATTTGATTGAGCACGGTAGCAGCGAGCGCATCCAACATCACATCAACGAAATTCTTGGCACCATGGCCTGCCACGGCTCGGTGCGTGCCAATCGCAAACTGACCATTCCCGAAATGAATGCGCTGCTGCGCGATATGGAGGCGACCGAGCGCAGTGGTCAGTGCAACCACGGCCGACCCACCTGGCTGCTGCAATCGCTCGACGATCTCGACAAAATGTTTATGCGTGGGCAATAACAATCATGACAACAACTGCGCAGAAACCGCTGGTAATTTTTTTGATGGGGCCAACAGCCTCGGGCAAAACGGACTTGGCGATCAGCTTGAGCAAATTATTGCCGGTGGAGTTAATCAGCGTGGATTCGGCGCTGGTTTATCGCGGTATGGATATTGGTTCGGCCAAACCCAGTGCCGCCGAATTGGCGGAAACCCCGCATCGCCTGATTGATATCCGCGACCCGGCAGAGCCCTATTCCGTTGCCGATTTTGTCGCCGATGCCGAGCGCGAAATTAATGCGATCCACGCGCAGGGGAAAATTCCACTCTTAGTTGGCGGCACCATGCTCTATTTTCGTGCGCTGCTCGATGGCTTGGCCGAAATGCCTGCCGCAGATACTGAAGTGCGTGCGCAAATTGAACGTGAAGCGGCAGAGTTCGGTTGGCCGCATATCCATGCCCAGCTCGCCTTGGTTGACCCGCAGACTGCCGCCGACATTCACCCCAATCATTCGCAGCGGCTTAGTCGCGCGCTGGAAGTTTATCGCGTGAGTGGTAAAACCATGGCGCAATTGCGTGAGGTGCAACATGCACAGCCGCAAACCAGTGCGTTTTGTGAGCGCTTTACTGTTTATCAAATTGCCATAGCACCACGTGATCGCGCCACCTTGCATCGGCGTATTGCTGAACGATTCGAAAAAATGCTGGTCAGTGGTTTAGTAAATGAAGTGCGGGCGCTTTATGCGCGCGGTGATCTGCAACCCGATTTGCCTGCCATTCGTGCGGTGGGTTACCGCCAAGTGTGGGATTATCTTGATGGGCGAGTCGATTACAACGAAATGCGTGAGCGTGGAATTATCGCTACCCGGCAGTTAGCCAAGAGACAATTTACTTGGTTGCGCGGTTGGTCGACAAGCTCAAATAGTGAACTACACTGGTTAAGCACGGAGACTGATCAGGGAATTTCACTCACGAAGGAAGAAATTGTGCATTGCGCCTTGAATTTTATAGGTCGCACCGCCATATAATGCCCACGTGAGAAGCCTAATCTGATTTTCATGCTTTCTTCCACCTCCTCCCGATGGATCTATTGGGTGTTTTAGGTGGGTAAATTACTATAATTTTTATTGTCCCTAGGAGATAAACATGTCAAAAGGGCATAGCTTACAAGACCCTTACCTGAACGTTCTGCGCAAAGAGCGTGTGCCTGTATCCATTTACCTGGTAAATGGAATTAAGTTACAAGGCCAGGTTGAGTCATTTGATCAGTTTGTCGTGCTGTTGAAAAACACCGTAAGCCAAATGGTTTACAAGCATGCAATCTCCACTGTTGTTCCATCCCGTGCTGTTCGCGTTCCGCTGTTGAACGAAGGCGGCGTTGAAGGTGAAGAAGACGAGCAAGCCGAGTAATCTATCAAATCATTGATACTGACTCGAGGTCGCTAATTGTTTTTTGATCGTCCCGAATCGGGTGAGCTAGCAGTGCTGGTTCACCTGAATTTGTCTCACGGCCAAGACGCCGAAGACCCCCGTGAATTCGAAGAGTTGGTTTTATCTGCCGGGGGCGACCCTGTAGCATTTTTAACCGGATCGCGAATTGTCCCCACTGCAAAATTCCTTATCAGCACCGGCAAATTGCAGGAGCTGCAACAGTTGGTCGTCGATAACGGCGCCGAGCTGGTTATTTTTAATCATACTTTAACCCCCAGTCAGGAACGCAATCTGGAGCGCGAGCTACAGTGCCGCGTACTTGATCGCACCGGTTTAATTCTTGATATTTTCGCCCAGCGCGCACGAACCTTTGAGGGTAAGTTGCAAGTTGAGTTGGCGCAATTGCGTCACAGTGCCACGCGTTTGATTCGGGGCTGGACTCACCTTGAGCGTCAGAAAGGTGGTATCGGTTTGCGCGGTCCGGGGGAAACCCAGCTGGAAACTGACCGTCGTTTGTTGCGTAATCGTATTGGGCAAATTGAGCAGCGCCTGGAAAAAGTTCGCTCCCAGCGTGAGCAAGGGCGGCGTTCGCGTCAACGCGCGGCTATTCCGACCGTGTCGCTGGTGGGCTATACCAACGCGGGTAAATCTACCCTGTTCAATCGTATTACCGGTGCTGACGTTTACGCTGAAAATAAATTATTTGCCACCCTTGATCCAACCATGCGCCGAATCGAACTATCTGATGTTGGTGCAGTAGTGCTGGCGGATACGGTAGGTTTTATTAGTCACTTGCCGCACCGACTGGTGGAGGCATTCAAAGCGACACTTGAAGAAGCTAGCAACTCAACTTTACTCTTGCATGTGATAGATTCAGCAGCTGAAGAGCGCCTGCGCAATATTGAACAGGTGGAACTGGTGCTGGAAGAAATTGAGGCGGCAGATTTACCGCAATTGCGCGTCTATAACAAAGTAGACTTGCTGGCAGATACCGGCCCGCATATCGATCGCGATGAAACCGGCAAACCGATTGCGGTTTGGCTGTCTGCGCAGACAGGTGCTGGTTGTAAGCTGTTAAATCAGGCGATCTCAGAAGTGCTGGGAAAAGAGCTTGTCAGCGGCTGCCTGGTTGTCCCGCCAACACAGGGGCGCTTGCGCGCTATGCTCTATGCACAACAGGCGGTAGTGAGCGAAAATCACCGCGCGGATGGCGCAAGTCTGCTGCAAGTACGTATACCCAAAGATGATTTATTGCGGATTCTCAGTGCGGCAAATATAGCTTTTGAGAGTCTGTTGTGGGATGAGTCAGGAACACTACCGGATATGCCGGTTGCACAGGAATAGTTAATTAAATCCCAAACCAGTTTTACTTTCTATGTGGAGAAATAGTATGGCCTGGAACGAACCGGGAAAAGACAAAGACCCCTGGAGTGGTCGCGGTAATAAAAATGGCAACGATGGCCCGCCGGACTTGGATGAGGCATTTAAAAAGTTGCAAGACAAACTCAACGGCATGTTTGGCGGCGGCGGATCAGGTGGGCGCTCAACTGGCAACGCGAATATGAAGCCACTATTTGGCATTTTTGCTGTGGTTGCATTGCTGATTTATATCGGCTCGGGAGTCTATCAAGTGGATGCCAAAGAGCGCGCTGTAGTGCTGAAATTTGGCGCCTTCTCGGAAATCAAAACGGAAGGCCTGAATTGGAACGCGCCACTGATTACCGATGTAATTAAGGTCAATGTCACCGGTGAGCGTCAGTATCCATCACGTGGTCTGATGCTGACTGAGGATGAAAGTATTGTAGAGCTGCCTATCTCTGTGCAATACAACGTCTCTGATGTAAAAGCATTTGTATTGAACGTGCGCGACCCTGAAACCAGTCTCCGTCATGCCACAGATTCAGCGGTGCGCCATGTCGTTGGTTCCAGCGAGTTAAATCAAGTCTTGTCCGAAGGGCGTCAGGCGATTGCAGTGGAAGTTAAGCAGCGCTTGCAGTCTTACCTTGATGCCTATGGTGCAGGTATTCAAGTCAACACGGTGAATATTCAGGATGCTCGCCCGCCAGAAGAGGTTCGCTCGGCGTTTGATGATGTGATCAGGGCTAAAGAAGATGAGGCCAGATTCAAGGCGCAGGCTCAGGCCTACGCTAACGGTATTATTCCTGAAGCTCGTGGTCGCGCCCAGCGGATGATCGAAGAAGCAGAAGCCTACAAAGCTGAAGTAATTGCACGCGCCGAAGGTGAATCGGATCGTTTTGAAAGCTTACTAACAGAATATAAGCGTGCCCCCGAAGTGACGCGTCAGCGACTGTATATAGAAACCATGGAAAGTGTGATGACTAATTCGTCCAAGGTAATGGTAGATGTCGCCGGTGGAAACAACATGCTTTATCTCCCTCTGGATCGCATGGGGAATCGTCAGTCGGTCGCCGAACCAAAATCACAACCAGAAAATTTCAATAGTCGTGCTGCTCAGCCAGTTGAATCGGCTACGCCACTTGTTCGTCGGGAGATGCGCTAATGTCTAGTAAAGGTCTCTTATCAATAGTTGCGCTGTTGGTCGGTTTGGTTATTTTTGCTAACTCGGCTTACGTAGTCACTGAATACCAGCGCGCAGTGGTATTGCAATTTGGTCGTTTGGTGAAAGCGGATGTGCCGCCAGGTTTGCACTTTAAAGTGCCTTTTGCCGAAAAGGTGCGCAAGTTTGATGGCCGTTTATTGACCGCCGATATGGCAACAGAAAGCTTCTTTACTGTTGAAAATAAGCGGTTGATGGTGGATTCCTACATCAAGTGGCAAGTGAAAGATGTCGAGGTTTACTATAAGGCAACGGGTGGTGATGAATTAACCGCAGAAAACCGGCTTGCCCAGCGGGTTGCCGATGGCTTGCGTAACCAGTTTGGTCGTCGCACATTGCATGATGTGGTGTCGGGTAAGCGCGATGAATTAATGAGCGAGATTACCGCCAGTATTAATCTTGATGCCGTGAAGCTACTGGGTATCGAAGTAAAAGATATTCGTGTTAAACGCATTGATTTCCCGGCTGAGGCAAGTCAGCCAGTATTCGCCCGTATGGCTGCTGATCGTGAAAAAGAGGCACGTGAATATCGTTCACAGGGTAAAGAGCAGGCTGAAGTAATTGGTGCGGATGCAGACAAGCAGGTGTCAATATTGGAGGCTAATGCCTATCGCGATGCGGAGCGTATTCGCGGTGATGGCGATGCCCAAGCCGCGGCAATTTTTGCCCAGGCATACAGTAAAGATCCTGAGTTCTACAGTTTTGTGCGCAGCCTCAATGCTTATCGCCAGAGTTTCAGTGGTAAAGAGGATTTGATGGTGGTTGACCCCAACAGCGATTTCTTCCGCTACTTAAAAGACCCTCAAGGCAAGAACTAAGTTGAAATCGCCCGCTCTGCGGGCGATTCTTTTTGGGGCGGGATGATCCAAGTGTAATTGGCCTACAAATCCCGCACCAAACAGTGTTAAAATGCCGCAACCGAGCCGATCGCTCGGTTTTTTTATGCGTGCGTGCCGGACCATCCGGTTTTGTTTCTCTACCAGAGTCGCTTATGACCTACGCTGATCGCTGGCTGTTACCGGACGGAGTGGAAGAAATCCTGCCCGCCGAAGCCAAAGCTATAGATAGTTTGCGCCGCCGGTTGCTGGATTTGTACAGCACTTGGGGCTATGACATGGTGATTCCACCACTGCTGGAATACACCGACTCCTTATTAATCGGATTGGGGCGCGATGTTGATCTGCTCACCTTTAAAGTGACCGATCAACTCAGCGGCCGTACCTTGGGGATTCGCGCTGACATCACGCCGCAGACCGCGCGTATGGATGCTCACAGTTTTAAGCGTACTGGCGCTAACCGCCTTTGTTACGCCGGTCATGTAGTTCATACCCGCCCCAAGAATCCGCTCGCGACGCGTACACCTATTCAAGCTGGCCTTGAGTTTTACGGCGAGTCAACTATCGCGGCTGATATAGAAGTGGTGTCACTGCTGCTGGAGTCGCTCAGTGTGGCGGGTTTGCCGCGACAACATATCGATTTAGGCCATGTTGGCATTTATCGCGCTATTGCCGCCGCAGCTGGTTTGAGCAAGGTACAGGAAGATGCCTTCTTTGAATTGCTACAGCGTAAAGCCACTACAGAAATTCGCGTCTGGGTTGATACAAATATCGACGACACCAGCACGGCGGCACTGTTTTTGGCATTGCCCGGTCTGGCTGGCAATAAAACCGTTTTGCAAAAAGCGCGTGAGCTATTTGTTGCGCTGCCCGCCGCACAGGCAGCAGTTGATCAGCTCGATCAAGTGGCGCAGGTTATTGAACAGCGCTACCCCAATGCTGAGCTTTATTTCGATTTGGGCGAGTTGCGCGGTTATCACTATTTGACCGGTTTGGTATTTGCGGCGTTTGCGCCCGGCTATGGCAACCCCATCGCCAGCGGCGGTCGCTACGATCACATTGGCGAGGTCTTTGGGCGTGCGCGCCCTGCGACCGGTTTTGCAGTGGATATCACTGCTATCAGTAAATTAGGCTTGTTGCACAAAGAGCAGGTGAGCGCGATTGCGGTAGTTGAAAACAGCGATCCAGCCCAGTGGCAAGCAGTACAAGATTTGCGCCAGCAAGGTGAGCGAGTTGTGGCGGTAAGTGGCGAGGCCGATCTGGCGGAGCTGGGTTGTGATCGTCAACTGCTGTTACGAAATGGCAGCTACCAGCTGGTAGCCTGTTAATCGGTCAGTTTTCTTTATTTATCTAGCACAGAGAGTTAAACCAGTCATGGGCAAGAACGTCGTGGTATTGGGCACCCAGTGGGGTGATGAAGGCAAGGGCAAGATCGTGGATTTGTTGACCGATCAGGTCTCCCTGGTGACACGCTTTCAGGGCGGTCACAATGCGGGTCATACACTGGTGATCGACGGTAAAAAAACCGTGTTGCACTTGATTCCCTCCGGCATTTTGCGCGATGGCGTAACCTGCTTGATCGGCAATGGTGTGGTGTTATCACCCGAAGCCCTGTTAAAAGAAATTACCGAGTTGGAGGCGACTGGTGTGCCAGTTCGCAGCCGCTTGCGTCTGTCACCTGCTTGCCCCTTGATCCTGCAATACCATGTTGCTTTGGATCAGGCGCGCGAATTGGCGCGCGGCGATGCCAAAATCGGCACCACTGGTCGCGGTATTGGCCCAGCTTACGAAGACAAGGTAGCGCGTCGCGGCCTGCGGTTGGGCGATTTGGTCGATATGGACAGTTTTGCTATCAAACTCAAAGCGATTCTTGAGTACCACAACTTTGCCCTGACCCAGTACTACAAGGTTGAGGCGGTGGATTTTGATAAGGTGCTGGCCGACTGCAAAGTCTGGGCGGCGCAATTAATGCCGATGATGGCCGATGTCACCGAGCTGTTGCACAGCGCACGCGAGCAAGGTGAAAGCATTCTTTTTGAAGGTGCCCAAGGTTCGCTGCTCGACATCGACCACGGCACCTATCCCTTTGTGACCTCGTCTAATACCACGGCTGGCGGCACTGCCACAGGTTCAGGTTTTGGCCCACTCTATCTGGATTATGTGCTCGGCATCACCAAGGCCTATACCACCCGTGTGGGTTCAGGCCCATTCCCCACTGAGTTAGGTTGTGAAATAGGCGAATACTTGGGTAAAAAAGGTCATGAGTTTGGCGCCACTACTGGTCGTAAGCGTCGCTGTGGCTGGTTTGATGCCGTTGCCGTGCGTCATGCCAATCGCATCAACAGTGTGACTGGCATCTGCTTGACCAAACTCGACGTACTCGATGGTTTGGAAACAGTGAAAATCTGTATCGGCTATCAGGATGCTAAAGGCAATGCGATTGTCGGTATGCCCTACGATGCCGAAGGTTGGGCTGATCTCAAACCCATCTATGAAGAGATGCCCGGCTGGAGTGAATCCACTGTAGGCGCACAAACCCTGGAACAATTACCTGCCAATGCGCGTGCCTATATCAGCCGCTTGGAAGTATTAATTAAGGCTCCAATTGATATTATCTCCACTGGCCCTGATCGCATCGAAACTATCGTTTTGCGTCATCCCTTCCAAGCTTAATTTCCCATCCCGGATATACCCTAAAAGCCCGCCCTTTGAGCGGGCTTTTTTGTTGATAAAAATAATAATTACGAATGAATTGCGGCTCTACTTTTTTGTTGATAGCGCTGTCACTATTGTAGATAGAGGCTAATATTCATCGTGGGAAGTGATCCAAAAATGACTTATGGTCAGATTGACACAATAATCATCATTGGCGTAGCATGTGATCATCTTGTGACCTGTGTTTACAAGTATGCAAGATAAAGTCTAGCGCTAGAATCCTAGTCCACATACGAGGAGGACTGGGTGCTTCCTGAAGTAAAAAGCAATACGAAAATCACCTAAAGATAAATTTAACAAAAAGGGGTTGGCTATGGTTTTCCATAAAAATCAAAAGACCGCACATCAGCAGGGCGTCAAGTTTAAAAAATCCATGTTGGCCATGTGCATCATGGCGTTGAGTGTTCCGTCTTTTTCGCAAAGCACAGATGAAGAACAGGGTACTGGTGTAGAGGAAATTATTGTTACTGGTGTTCGTGCTGACCTGCAAAACGCGCAGGAAATAAAACGTAATGCCGATACATTTGTGGACGCAATTTCTGCAGAAGACATTGGTTCTTTGCCTGATCGCAGCGTTCTTGAAGCTATGCAGCGTGTTCCTGGTGTTTCCATTGAGCGTTTCGCCGCCGCGAATGACCCGGACCACTTCGGTGTAGAAGGTTCGGGTGCAGTGATTCGTGGTATGTCGCAGACTCGCAGTGAGTTTAATGGTCGCGATTCATTCACTGCCAACTCTGGTCGTGGTTTGAACTTTCAGGACGTTCCGCCCGAGCTGATGGCTGGTGTGGATATCTACAAAAACCAAACTGCAGATATGATTGAAGGCGGTATTTCGGGCACTGTGAGCCTGCGTACCCGTAAGCCTTTCGATCAGGACGGTCGCCGTTTTGCTGTGTCTGCAGATGTGACCTATGGCGATATGGTAGAAGAAGCTACGCCCACTATCTCGGCGCTCTTTAGTGATCGTTGGGATACCGATGTGGGTGAGTTCGGTTTCCTGGTCAATTTATCAGATTCAAAACTGGAGGCCAGTTCTCACGGTATTCAGACGGATCGTTATGAATTCCGCCGCTTGGAGCCGCGCTTATCTGCGGGCGGCAATGTCCAGTTACCCGGATTCGAGTATGCCGAAAACCCTTATGTGTATGACGGCAGTTTTTATTTTTCCGGCCCAAACAGCGGTACCGCAAACATCCCGCCAGTAGGCACGAAGGGGGTGCTTGTTCCCAACGGTGCCAATATGACGATGAAGAACGACGAGCGTGACCGCACCGGTATTGCTTTGGCCACCCAATGGGAAAGTGCTGACGATACGCTGCTCGCCAGTCTGCAGTTTATGCGCTCCGATGCAACACTGGCATGGACTGAAAATGCAGTTAAATATCAAACGGGTTTCAATACCGATAGAACTTGGGGCGCCCCTGGTGAAGAGTATGAGTTTGACGAGAATGGTGTGTTCTTAAACGGATCTTTAGCCGACGTGGCTGATGGCTGGCGTGGTGACGATGACCGTATCCCCCATAACGTTTCTCCAAGTGCGGGCTGGGGCACCTCTCCTGTTTACGCATTCGGTCACCGTTTCCAGGCGGATAATCGTTACAAGAAAACCGAAACTATCGTCGACGACTATGCATTTAATTTGAAGTGGGCGCCAAGCGAAAAATTTGAATTGATTTTTGACTTCCAACACATCGAAGCAGAAACCAACGATGATGACGTAACCTTGATGTTGATGACCCACGCCATTATGGATTACGACCTCAGAGGTCTGCCTTCACTGAGTATCAGCAACCCATGGGCGTTTGCTACACCAGAAAATCTGGCAGCGCATGCGGCTGATGGTCGCGATTATGCAAACGGTGAAGTGCCTTACTTCCAGAACGCCAGCTCTTACAACTACAACGCTGCTATGGATCACTATGAGCGCAGCGAAGGTCAGTCTGACGCCGTGCGTATCGACGGTACCTATGCATTTGATGATGGTTTCTTCACTAAAGTCAAAGCGGGTTTGCGTGCTGCCGAGCGTGAGCAAACGGTTCGCAACTCTGCCTACAACTGGGGTCGTTTAGCGCCAATTTGGGATAACCCTGTAGGTTGGTTGGATTCTGCTGCGGTTAAAGACACGCCAATGGCTCAGGTTACGACACTTGACTGGAGCGACTTCTACCGTGGCGATGTGGTAAGTATTGAAGGCGGCAACAAAATGCTTCACCCAAGTGATGCGCTGGTCAAGGACTACGCAAACTGGGGAACTTACTTTGCGCCACTGTATAACCCAAGTGACAATGACACCTGTGCGGATGAATGGCGTCCTTCTGCGGAACGCGTCCAGTCAGAGTGGGATCCGGTTGCAGGCCGCTGTCTGGCGTCTACTGACTTGAACGGTTTCTTCCGCGACAGTGAAATCAACTCCACTACCGAAGAAAATCAGGCCGCCTATGTGCGCTTGGACTTTGAAACCGATATTGGCGAGCGTCGCGCCTCCGGTAACATCGGTGTGCGTTACGTGCGTATTACCAACGAGACCGCTGGTTTTACAACTTATCCAGAGTTGAGACGCAGTGAAAAACTACCGGCTGATTGGGATCCTCGCAACGTAACGGGTACTGACTTCGACCTGTTTGATCCCGAGAATGAATTCCTCGGTTCACCCTCCAACTATGTGGATGATATCTACATTGGCTTTGCGAACGACGCCTATACGCCCAACCTCGCCAAGCGCACTTACGATGACATTCTGCCCAGCTTTAACTTAAAGATAGAGCTAACCCCTGAAGTCATAGGTCGTTTTGCAGTATCCAAAGCTATCGCATTGCCGGATATTGGCGATTTGCGCAACTACACCAACATTGGCAGTAACGATGGCTTCACCTATAACTTCAAAGACCCCTACTGGGGACCAAACAATCCTCACCCGGATACACCAATCGATCCTACAACGGGGGAGCGCCATGTCTCTGGTTTACCAGCGACTATAGACCCGACTACTGGTCAGCCCGAGTTCAACGAAGCCGGTAACCCCGTATACAGAGGTCCTGATGGTGAGATTGTTAACCAGCAGCGTATTGTCGATGCGGACAGCATTACCTTCGGTGGCTGGACAGGTTCATCAGGGAACCCGCTGTTGATGCCGATGGAATCTATTCAATACGATGCATCGTTTGAATGGTATTTCAGTAAAGTGGGTTCATTGACCGCATCCTTCTTCTACAAGGATCTTAAGAACTTCTTCATTAACGGCGCCTACAACCGTGAATTTACCAACCCTGTTTCCGGTGTGACCCAGACAGTGTTTGTATCTGGTCCACAAAACGGTGGTAAGGGTGAGATGAAAGGGTTTGAATTGGGTTACACCCAGTTCTACGACATGTTGCCAGCGCCGTGGGATGGTTTTGGTATTCAGGCCAACTACTCTTACATTGAAGCGCGCGGTGTTCCAAACTCCAACCTGGACGGCGGAACTGATTTTGCGTTCGGTGGCGATATTCCGCTACAGGGGCAGTCAGACCATACCGCTAACTTCGTGTTGATGTATGACAAGAACGACTGGTCGGTACGTCTTGCTTACAATTGGCGTTCGGAATACCTGTTGACCTCTCGCGATGTAATTACCGGCTTGCCGGTTTACAACGATGATGCTGGCTTTATGGATGGATCTATTTTTTACAACGTAACGGATAATGTACAGGTCGGCTTCCAGGGCGTTAACTTGCTCAATACAGAAACCCGCACCTTTATGCAGGTTGATGATAATCTGAGATTAGGGCGTTCTTGGTTTGTTAACGACCGCCGCTATACCTTCTTGGTACGAGCAACCTTCTAAGCCTTTTTTGGCTGCTGCAAGGAGAGCGCGCCCCCAACAGGGCGCGCTTTTTTGTTTGAAGAGAAAAATTATCGATAAAAATTAGATGTGAAATCGAGCGGTTAATTACCATCGTGGTCCGGGAGCACTCTCCTTGAATAAATCAAGCATAAAAAAAATAGTAATTCTGGGTGGTGGAACTGCGGGTTGGATGACTGCGGCGGCCCTGTCACGTTTTGTCAAATCCGAGACCACAGAAATTGTGTTAGTGGAGTCCGCGGCGATTGGAACTGTTGGCGTAGGTGAAGCAACTATTCCGCATATTCGCGTGTTTAATGACATGCTCGGCATCGACGAAAACGAATTTATGTGCAGAACCCATGCCACCTATAAATTGGGTATCCGATTTGAAGGTTGGGGGGGGAGTCGAGCGATTATTTGCATCCCTTTGGCGATCATGGGTTCCCCATTAAAGGCATTCCATTTCATCACTACTGGCTGCGTGCCCGTCAGCAGGCAGAGGTAGAAGCATTTGATCGTTACTCACTGGCGAATGTCATGGCTGCCGGTGAGCGATTTATATATCCCTCTGCTAAACAGGACTCTGTCGAGTCTACATTTTCCTATGCTTACCATTTGGATGCGGGTGCTTACGCCGTTTTTTTGCGCGACTATAGCGAAGCGCGGGGTGTGCAGCGGGTTGAGGGAGAGGTTGTTAGCGTCAAACTGAATCAGGATTCTGGTTTTATCGAAAGCCTTAATCTGAGTAATGGAGAAATCATCGCGGGTGATTTTTTTATCGATTGCAGCGGCTTTCGTGCGCGCTTATTGGGGCAGGAGTTAAAGGTTCCCTTCACCAGTTGGAACCGCTGGTTGCCCTGTGATCGTGCATATGCCATGCCCAGCGAATTAATTGCCGCTATCCGGCCCTATACCCGCTCCAGTGCAAAGTCAGCTGGTTGGTGTTGGCAAATTCCACTCCAGCATCGCATGGGTAATGGCCACGTTTTCTGTTCATCGTTTTGTAGCGATCAGCAAGCTGTGGATATTTTGTTGGCACATGTGCAGGGCAAGCCCCTGGCCGATCCGCGCCGGATTGATTTTGAAGCGGGAATGCGTCACCGGGCGTGGGAAAAAAATTGTGTCTCCATAGGTCTGGCAAGTGGATTTCTTGAGCCGCTTGAATCAACCAGTATTTATTTAATTCAGGTTGGCATATACAAATTATTAGAGCTTTTACCTATCTCCAGCGATTTTGAACTCGATGCAAAAGAGTTTAATCGAATGGTTGCTGATGAATACGAAAAAATACGCGACTTCATTATTTTGCACTATCACTTAAACAATCGGACGGAAGGTTTCTGGCAGCAAACTGCTAACATGAGTGTGCCCGACTCACTGCAACATAAAATGCAAGTGTTCAAAGAGAGTGCGGTTGTTGTGGAGTATGATGCAGGTTTGTTTATGCCACCAAGTTGGTTGGCGGTGTATTTGGGTCAGGGCTTTTTTCCTGAAAGGACAGATTCGCGCGTTCAACAAATTCCCCCACAAGAACTTCTGCCACTGATCCAAAAAATTCCCAACCATCTACGCAGTCTTGTTGAAAAAATGCCATCGCATATGGCTGCACTGCAGAAGCTATCAGCAGGGGAAAGGGCAGCGAATTATGTCAAGCCAAGGATGAGTTTGTATGGTGGTGCGCTATGAAATCTATAGGTGTTATCGGAAATGATATTGCAGCCTGGATGGCTGCTGCATTTTTTGCTGTGCAGCCAGCAAGCCAGCGCCCAAATATATCAATATTCACTGGCGCAAGTCAGGGTTGTGATGATTCAATTCAAAATCCAATTCCCGACTTTTCCGGCTTTTTGTCGCTTGTGGGTGTATCTGACCAGCAGTTTATTTCTGCCTGTGCAGCCACTCCGACTTTGGGTACTTGCTATAAAATTTCTTCTCAATATGAGTTGGCGCAAAGTTCACACAATGATTTTTATCATATATGGGGTGAATATGGCTCCCCTCTGGGCGCTATAGAATTTCACCAGCTTTATATTCGTGCAATGCTCGAGGCCGAACACAGTGACTTGAATGGTTTATCGGTTGCTGCACTGGCAGCCAAAAACAATCGTTTTATGTTGCCATCAAGAGATCAGTTATCAATTCGCGCTACCTATCAGACTTCATATAGTTTTTTGACAAAAAACTATATCCAATGGCTGCAGCACCTTTGTAAAAAAGCAGGTGTCCAAGAGGATAGTCGTCCAATTAATTATTTATTAAAAAGCACTGATGGCTACCGCATTGAATTTCACAGTGGCGATAAGGCTGGCGCTGACTTTCTGATAAATACTTGCCCGAAACTGCGCGATCAAGTCGCATCTTGTAACAGTTGGCGGGAATTTATTCCTTTCACTCAAGTGACACGCAAAAATACTGCGCAAGAACGGCGGCGCTTGGTGAGTGATGTTGAGTTTGGTCATAATGAATGGCGAATAACCCGTTATGCGGCTGACTCGCAAGAAACTACGACCTACGTTTTGCCTGATGAGCCTGTGAGCGAGGAAAACGCCGAGCTTTTTTCGGGCTGCGTAGCAAGTCCGCGTGAAAATCAATTATTACATTTAGGCAGGGCGTTAATTAACCTGCACTCGCCATTGGTGTGTGAAGTAGATTTAATTTGGATAGCGTTGCGAATGCTGCAGCAATTTTATCCGGCATTGCCTGATGGGCCTTCAGCTGCAAGTGAATACAACCAGCGCTTGATTGCAGCTTATGAAAATCTACGTGATTTATCCCAGGCAGTATATATTCAGGTTGAACGAAAGCTGCCCGGTACGTTTGCTGCCATCAATCATTGCAAAGTGTCTTCCCAGCTTCAGCATAAGTTGGATTTATTTGTGCATCGGGGTAAATTGCCGGCTTATGAACATGAAATCTATAAAAGGCAATGGCAGCAATGGCTGCTCTTGGGGTTGGGTGCAAAGCCATCCCGGATTGAGCCTATCACCTTCCATTTGAGTCCGGCTGAAATGCGCAACGTATTTAATAAAATTAAGTCAGCTGTCAGTTCAGAGGTTGAAACTTGGCCATCGGTCAAATAAAAAACGGGAGATAACCCACTTATGCATAGTTTTATCAACAATCAGGACAATCATATCAAAAGAGTGATTATTGTCGGCGGTGGTACTGCGGGCTGGATGTCAGCGGCGACCTTGTCCAGATACTTAAAAAATAACAGATACGAAATTATTCTTATTGAATCCGATGATATAGGTACTGTGGGTGTTGGTGAGGCTACCATTCCACAGATTCAATTATTTAATAAATCATTGAATATAGATGAAGACGATTTTATTCGTAAAACACATGCGACGTTTAAGCTTGGAATTGAATTTGTAAACTGGGGGCAGAAAGGCGATAGCTATATTCATGCATTTGGCAGTGTTGGCCACGATATGGAGTCGCTTCCTTTTTATCACTATTGGTTGAAACTGCAAAAGCAGGGGCGCTCCAAGGATATTGGCGATTATTGTTTAAATACCCTGGCGAGTAAAAAAAATAAATTTATGCGTTCAATTGATGCGGGCAATTCGCCGTTATCCAACATTGCCTATGCATTTCATTTTGATGCGGGGCTCTACGCGAAATATTTAAGAGAGTATTCCGAAAAGCTGGGTGTTAAACGTGTGGAAGGTAAAATTGTTGAGGTGAATTTAGAGTCCTCCACCGGGTATATTCGTGCGGTTACCTTGGCTAGCGGTGAACAAGTTGCCGGTGATTTGTTTATCGACTGCTCTGGCTTTCAAGGGTTATTAATTGCCCAGTCACTCGGTGTTGGTTATCAGAATTGGTCTCATTGGCTGCCTTGCGATAGTGCATGGGCAGTACCGAGCCAAAAGTTGGATCCATTGCCGTCATACACTCGTGCTACCGCGCATTCAGCGGGTTGGCAATGGCGAATTCCATTGCAGCACAGAACTGGTAATGGGCATGTTTTTTCCAGTAAATTTATGGACGAGGAGGAAGCTAAAAAAATACTGTTAAAAAATATTCAGGGGGAGAAACTTGCTGAGCCAAGGTTGATTAAATTCGTCACGGGCCGACGCGATAAATTTTGGCACAAGAACTGTATTGCCATTGGTTTGGCTTCGGGTTTTATGGAGCCACTGGAATCTACCAGTATTCACTTAGTGCAAAGTGCCCTAGCCAGAATTATGGCGATGTTTCCGCACAAAAAATTTAATCAAGACGAAATTGATTCATACAATGAACAGGTTGGTTTTGAATACGAAAAGATCCGCGATTTTTTAATTTTACATTACAAAGTCACTGAGCGAAATGATTCGGCGTTCTGGAATTACTGCCGCGAAATGGATATACCTCCGTCGCTTCAACAAAAAATAAATGTATTTAAAGCTAATGGTCATGTATTCCGGTTTAACAATGAGTTATTTAATGAAATTAGTTGGGTCGAGGTAATGCTGGGGCAGCGCATGACAACTGAGGGTTATCACCCGCTAGTAGATGTATTGCCGGAGGAAGAATTTGATCGACGTATGGCGCAAGTTAAACGCGTAATCGATACCGCCATCGACTATATGCCAAGTCATGCTGAATATATCGAGAAGACCTGTAAATCCACGGTTTGAATTTGATATGTAGGTTGGAAAAGCGCAGTGACTTCCGAGGTGAGCAAGTGCTGTGCTGGATATAAAAAAGTCGGAAGTCACTGCGATCTTCCAATCTACATTATTGCTTGGGCATCAATCCAAATAAGCATCCACTGTACGAATAGTGCCGTCGTCGTTGTGAATTAATTCGGTGACTTTTACGTTGCGCAAATAGGTTGTGCCGCCGGAGAGTTGGCTGTCGTGGTAAAACAAAAACCATTTGCCGTCCACTTCCACAATGGAGTGGTGATTGGTCCAGCCGAGCACTGGCATGAGCACGATACCTTGATGAGTAAAGGGGCCGTAGGGGCTATCACCAGTGGCGTAAGCAATGTAATGGGTGTCGCCGGTGGAATAGGAAAAATAATATTTTCCGTTAAATTTGTGCAACCAGGCACCTTCAAAAAAGCGGCGATTAGTGTCGCTGCCCAGTAAGGGTTTGCCGGCGTTATCCAGAATTTGAATGTCGCGCGGGGCTTCTGCGAGCTGCAGCATGTTGTCGTTCAGGCGCGCTACTTTCGGGCTGAGTGCAGGTTCATTGCTCGCGGGATATTTATCTTCTTCCACATAACTGCCGCTTATCCAGCGTTGTAATTGTCCGCCCCAAATGCCGCCGAAATATAAGTAGTGACTGCCATCGTCGTCTTTAAAAACGCTGGGGTCGATACTGAAACTACCTTCAATGGGATTGGGCTCTGCTGCAAAGGGGCCGCTTGGAGAATCGCTGGTAGCGACACCGATGCGGAAAATGCCGTCTTTATCTTTTGCGGGGAAATATAAAAAGAATTTTCCCTCTTTTTCTGCGGCATCCGGTGCCCACAGCTGGCGACTGGCCCATGGAATATCTTCCAATGTTAATGCGACGCCATGGTCGGTAACTTCACCGCCGATTTTTTCCATAGACAATACGTGATAATCCTTCATATCAAATTTGTCGCCTTCACCGTCACTGGTGATACCGCTGTCGATGTCGTGTGACGGGTAAATATAAATGCGGCCATTGAACACGTGGGCCGATGGATCGGCAGTGTAAATATGACTCACCAGCGGTTGGCCGATAAATTTTGTGGTGTCGATTGCCGGTGCGCTTTCGCTGCTGGCGGCGCTGCTGATGGTTGTAGCGGTGCCTGGCTGGGCGTTTTTATCGCCGCAGCCACTGCTCAAAAGTGCGGCGCCTAGCGCCAGGGTTAGTAAGCTTTTAGAAAAATTCATTCGCTGCTCCGGTCATTATTTTTAATGGATTATGGTGTGGTAACACCAACCATGTTACCAGTGCCAGAGAGTACCATCTTCCAAGCGGTTCACAGGCAAACACGCGCGTTTATAGGGGTATTTAGCTGCCAGTTTTTCGTCGATGTCCACACCGTGGCCGGGCGTTTCGCCGGGGGTGAAGTAACCGCGATTGAATTCATACGCATGTGGAAATACTTCGTCCATTTGCGCGCTGTGGGCCATATGCTCCTGAATGCCGAAATTAGGCACCCAATAATCAAAATGCAGGGCGGCGCCCATACATACCGGCGATAAATCCGTCGCGCCGTGAAAGCCGGTACGCACGTTAAACAGGCTGGCAAAATCGGCAATGCGACGTACGTGGGTGATGCCGCCAGCGTGCACAATGGTCGAGCGAATGTAATCAATGAGCTGATTCTGGATAAGCTCGCGGCAATCGTGAATGGAATTAAATACTTCGCCTACCGCCAATGGTGTGGTGGTGTGCTGGCGAATTAATTTAAACGATTCCTGGTTTTCCGCAGGCACCGCATCTTCCATCCAGAATAAACGATAGGGTTCCAAATCTTTGCCCAAGCGCGCCGCTTCGATTGGTGTCAAGCGATGATGTACGTCATGCAATAAATGAATGTTATTGCCGAATTCTTTGCGTACCTGCGCAAATACTTCGGGAATAAAATTCAAATATTTTTCGGTGGACCAAATTTCGGTAGAGGGCAAATCGGCATCTGCCGGTTCGTAACTTTTATCGCCTTTGGCAACGCCGTAGGTCTTTTCAATGCCAGGGATGCCGCATTGAATACGAATTGCATCGTAACCCTTTTCGCGCGCTTTACGCACGGCGTCCAGGGTGGAGTCCAGGTCTTTGCCATTGGCATGTGTGTAGGTGAGGATGCGCTCGCGACTTTTTCCTCCGAGCAATTGATAGAGCGGCATGTTGGCGAGTTTGGCTTTAATGTCCCACAGCGCCACATCAATTGCCGCCAGTGCAGTCATACCTACTGGCCCGCGACGCCAATAAGCGCCGCGATAAAAAAATTGCCAGATGTCTTCAATTTGTTGTGGGTCGCGACCAATTAATGCCGGGACTAAATAATCCTCCAAATAGGACACCACCGCTTTTTCGCGGCCATTGAGTGTTGCATCGCCAATCCCATACACACCTTGGTCGGTCGTAATTTTTAGTGTGACAAAATTTCTGCCGGGGCAGGTCACAATGACTTTAGCATCAACAATTTTCATTCAATGGCGTCTCAAAAAAGTGTCTGTAAGATTTTTGTTTAAAAAATGAATAACAATTAATAGCGCTTGCTGGGTGGCGGTCCCAGATAGCTGGGTTGTAAACCGCCGGTATCCAGCACCAGTTTTTGCAGCGTGACTGCCGGGTCCAGGCTATAAATGCGCAGTTTGTGCGCGCCTGCTCGTGCAACCTTGTGTTTGGTAATGCCAAGTCGCACATCGCTGCGCACGGTTTCCGCCCAAGTGGCATCGCTCATGTCGGCCACCAAATTCACAATTTGTGCTGGCTCATCATCAATCGCCACCGCGTAGCGCAAACCGCGTTCGGGCATAAACGGCCAGCTCGGGGCAAAAAATCCCTGTAAGGTAAATTCACCACTGCTGTGGGTGTAAATATCGTATTCAAGGTAGGGCGCGTTGGTGGCATCGTTAAATTGCCAATCGCCAATCGGGTACACCGACATGGACGATATAGTACGGCCGTGCTCGGGGATTTTTTCCCAGCGTAAATGACCACTCGCGCCCTGGCGACTAAAATCTTCCGCCTCGATAGCGATGTAGCCATCGGCTTCGGCAAAACCGCGCAATGCTTTTTTGTTGATCGGGTTATTTACGATTTCCACGCCGATGCTCGCACTGCCCCAACCGGTGCCGCTAATGTCAATGCGACCGGTGGCACGACCTATGGGCGCTTTGCTCCAGTCGATGCTCACATCCAGCTGCGCGCCCTTGTCAACTTGTATACTAGTCTTGCTCAGTATAATCCAGGGCGTAGTGGTTTTGGCAGTGGCGAGGAAGGATTCTTTACCTTTATTAAAAATTTCAATCACGCGCGACTGTGTTCCCAAACGATCAAAACGCGGCAGTAGATAATTGCCGGGCTTGGGCCAGGCGGAGGCGACACCTTCAATCGCTATGCCCATTTCCGCTGAATTATGTGGCTCATAATGATGGGTGACGGGTAGCGTATCTTCCGGTGGGTGATTCCAGTGGCTGTAACCAATGTGCGATTGCGACATCATATGGTTCCACTTGCCGCCGTTGAACTGGTGGTATTCCTGTTCCAGCGCGGCATCTTTGGCAAATAATTCGCGCACTTTATCGGCGTAATCATTGGTGGTGGCGCGGGCCTGTGCGGCATACAAATGATTTTTGGCTTGCGCGTTATAAAGTGCGGTAATGTTGGCGCTGGCGGTGGTGGGGAATAACACCAATTGATAAAACGCCGCGCGCTGTGCAGCGGGCAACTGTGCGTAAATTTTTTCAGCGCGTGCAACGTAATCATTCATCTCGGCGGTAACGCGTTCTGCTTCGCGATAATGCAGTTGGCTATAAGTGGTGGCGTCTTGCAGTTCCGGTTTGCGGCGCAAATTGTGGCGCGTGTAGCCGGTCATAATCGCGGCAATTTCGTCGGCGTGTTGCGCACCAAATTCACGCTCAGCCCACAGGCGGGCGAATTCGGGTATGCGCTCTTTGGGCCAGGCCTCCGGGTTCCATGCCATGTTCAGGAAAAATTCAATCGGGTACTCCATGGGTTTTAAATCGCCTACATTGACGATCCAGATTTGGTTTGCATCAAAGGTGTAGGCGAGGTGCATTTGCTCCCAAATTTTGGCGATGGAAATAGTGTTAATCCAGCGATAGGAACGTGGGCCGCCAACATAATCAAAATGATAATAAACGCCGGCACCGCCACTGCGTTTGCGTTCATCGGGTGTGGGTAGCCTGCGAATATTGCCCCAGTTGTCATCGCACCAGAGCAGGATGACATCGTCCGGCACACGCATGCCACGCTCGTAAAAACCCTGCACTTCTTTGTACAGCGCCCAGACTTGTGGCACTTTTGTGAGCTGATCTTTGCCAAACACATCGCTAATGATGTTGCGCTGGTCGCTGACGATTTTTTCCAACAATCCGATGTTTTCACCTTCACTCATCGGCTCGTCTTGTTGGCCGCGCATGCCCAGGGTGTAAATGCTTTCGTAGGGTTTGTTGCGCGTTGCACCATCAACCCAAAACTTATATAAATTTTTCGGATTTTTGGAATATTCCCAGGGGCCTTTGCCGTAGCGGTTCCACTCTTTGTCAGCGCGCATCATGGGTTCGTGGTGCGAGGTGCTCATGACTATGCCGTATTCATCGGCGAGGATCATATTTTGTGGGTCATCATCGGCAAATGCGTTATTCCACATCGCTGGCCATAAAAAATTGGCTTTTAAGCGCAGTAATAACTCGAACACCTTTTCATAAAATTCTGCGTTGTAGTTGCCATATTTTTCAGTGACCCAGTTGGTGAGGGCGGGTGCTTCATCGTTTAAAAAAATACCGCGGTATTTCACTTTTGGAATTTCAACAACATTTATTTTTTTGTCGATAAAAATAGTCGCTTTTTGTTTAACGGGCACATCCGCCCACCAATACCAGGGCGATACCCCAATCTGCTCGCTCAGGCTGTAAATGCCATACATAGTGCCGCGTTTATTGGCACCGACAATCACGAGCGCGCGCTCTACATCGGCAAAAGGTTTATCAACTACCACGACTTGAAAGGCATCCCATTGATTCTGGATTTTGCTGACATCCATTTTTTTATTGGCAATTAATTGCGCGATAAGTTGGCTGCTGCCCAGTGTTCCCACCAACACCAATTGCTTTTGCCCGGCGAGAGTATTTTTTAACACCGGTTGTTTGCCGGTCACTTTTTCAATATCGCTTTGCAAATTTTTTGCCGCACGCACTACGCCGGGTAATTCGCTGCTGTCGATAACAATATCCAGAGCTTGCTGTTTATCCACCAGCACCAGATTGCCGCGTGCACTGGTTGCCAGCCAAGGCTCCTCTCCCAGCGCCCAGCTGGTGGGGCTGACTATCGCCAATAGCAGCAGTAAATACCGCAAGGGGGTAATTAAGCGGGGTGTGGTGAGCCAGCGCAAAACCGGCGTGAGGCGGAGTGAGTGCGCCATGAAACGTTCCTCGGGATAGGGGGGAATAAGCGTGGGTGAAATTACAGCATAGATGATGTGTACTTGTATACTAGTTAAGCCTGGTATGCCCAAAGGGTTAACGCGGTTGGCAGCGGTGATTAAGGATTACTTAAGCTTTGCCCGTTAAAATCCGCCTCGGTTGACGCGGGCTGCTGGCTTGGTTAGTGTCGGCTACCTTGTGGGTGTTTGGTGTCATGCCTGCGCAGAATCTGTGGTCTGGTTGGTTATATAACCTTTCCTTACGGTTCTTAACCCAATGTTGGGTGGCAATGTTTTATTAGTGGCCTGTAGTTCGTTTTTTACTTTCAATTTTGTCCTCTTAAGGAGAATCGTTATGCGTAAATTAGTATTTGCAAGCTTGGCAATGTTGAGTGCAACGGCATTTGCTGGCCCGGAATGTACCCAAGCAGATAAATCTGAGTGGCTGGATCAAACCAAGTTTCAGGAGCAACTCAAAGAGCAGGGTTACGAGATCAAGGTTTTTAAAGTGACTGATGGCAACTGTTATGAAATTTATGGCTGGAATAAGGACAAACAAAAAGTAGAAATTTATTTTGATCCGGTCAGCGGTAAAATTGTGAAAGAGGAAATTGAAGATTAATGCGTGCGCAACTGGTACCACTTTGGGATCCATTAGTCCGTTTGTTTCATTGGTCGATTGCGCTGATTTTTATCGCCAATTATTTTTTTAATGAAGCGGGCGACGATTGGCACCAATGGCTTGGTTATGTGGCAGTGGGCTGGTTGCTGGTGCGCTTTGTATGGGGCTTTGTTGGGAAAGGTGCAGCGCGCTGGGCAGATTTCTTCCCAACGCCGGCGCGGCTCTCGGCTCATGTCAACGCATTGCGCACCGGGCAAGCGTATCACCGTCTGGGGCACTCCCCTGTGGGGGCACTGGTGATGATATTAATGATGACCGGAATCTTAATGCTGGGCATCACGGGTTATATGTTGGAAGAGATCGATTATTTCTGGGGCGTGCAGTGGGTAGAGGACTTGCATGAGTGGATCGCTAATGCGGTGATGGCATTGGTTGTCGTGCATGTGAGTGCGGCGCTACTGGAGAGTTATCGCCTCAAGGAGAATCTGCCCCTGTCGATGGTGACGGGGAAGCGTCGTCCTTTGGATTAATCATGTAATTACTTTTCTCTGCTAACAACAAAAAGGCCAACCGGATGCGGTTGGCCTTTTTGTTATACGCTGCTTGGCTTTTTAATTACACGCTGTGCCTTCCAAACCATCGGCAAATCCGCGCAGTGAGGGTTTATCGTTGTAGTTGTTGTCGAATAATAATGGCCAGGCAATTGCTTCACCGTTATAGGCGGCCGTTGCGGTTGTTAGCCAGGTGTTGGCATCGGTGGTGCCCCACACGCTAATACCGCCGCGCTGTGCTGCGGGCACTGTGTCCATATAAGCTTTCACGATTTCGCAGTAGCGTTTCTTTTGTGCCAAAGCGACAGTGTTGGTGAAGCTGGTAATTTTGTTGCCAGGCCAGCCGCCGCTGTAGGGGTTGTTTACCGCTACATCCAATTCGGTGATTTTTACTTTCAGGCCCTTATCCACCACTTTTTTCATCGCGGCACTGATGCTGGCGATGCTTGGGTAATCCATAAACACATGCATCTGGAAACCCACACCGTCAATGGGAATGCTGCGTGTTTGGAAGTCGGTCAGCATTTCAATCATCTTGGTGGTTTTGGCGTTGTTTTGGTCAATGTTGTAATCGTTGTAGTAGAGAATCGCACTGGGATCAGCAGCACGTGCCGCCTGGAAAGCCTTTTCGATGTAAATCGAGCTATTGCCACTTTTTACATAAAAGGGAGAATCGGTGGTGCGGAAGTTAGCCACCGGAGAGCCGTCGTTGATGGCCTCATTCACAACATCCCAGCTCACCACATTACCCTTGGCTTTGAAGTGGGTAACCACCTGCGTCACATGGTCTTCAACCTCAGCGATAAAGTCTGCTGCCGAGCCGCCCCAGTTTTTCATGAAGTTAGGCACTTGGTAGTCTGAATGCCAAACCAGCGCGTGACCGTGTACGTTGATGTTGTTGTCTTTGGCGTAATCCACAAAGGTGTCCGCATTGGTGAAGGTGAAGTTGCCATTGCTCGGCTGCAGGTAGCTCATTTTCATGATGTTGCCTGCCGTCATCTCGCCAAAATGCTTTTCCACCACGGCTTGTTCCGAGGTATTGGTCACGATGTTAAAGCTGGGGTCGTCGTTGTTGGTGACTGCCGCGCCGATTGGGAATGCGGCCAAGGCTTGCAGTCGGGTCACATTGGCAGAGTAAACGCTACCGGTGCTTGAGCTTTGTGCCGATGAGCTACTTGCTGCTTGTGCAAGGGTAACGGTGACGCTTTTGATGGTTACGACGCCGGTTGGTGTTCCCTTGGCTTGCACGCCGACTTGCACGTCAAACTCTGTCTGATTGAACTTTTTGTCGCCTTCAGTAACGGTGCAGGAGATGGTTGCATCTTCCCCAGCCGTGAATAGCTCGTTGCCCGCCCAGCAGCCCCATTCACCTGGATAGCTGCCGCCCTTGATTTGCGCGAATGGTTGTAAGCTGGCTCCGCTGGTTTTGAATTCGCTGCTGACATTAACCACCATAGTAATGATGGCATCTTCCAGCTGAATGGGTTTGAGCATATCAGCCACGGCGCCTATGTTATCGCCGCTGGCGGTAAAGCTGACCCCATCGCTATTGAGAGTTACGCCGCTATTGCCAGTGCCATTGCCGCGCCAACCGCTGGTCATATCCAGGGTTAACGCTGTTGCACTGGCCGCGCTACTGGAGCTAGCCGGAGCCGAGCTGCTGGCGGGCTCGCTGCTCGCTGCTACTGAGCTAGGGGCGATGGAGCTGGCTGCTTCCGAGGCGATACTGCTTGCCGGGGTTGAGCTGGGCTCGACCGAGCTGGCCGCAATACTCGCGGGGGCACTGGAGCTGCTGTTGGTTGCACTGGTATTGGCACTTGAGTTGTTGGCGCTGGAGTTATTGTTATCGCCACCACCCGAGCCGCCGCAGGCGCTGAGCAAAAGCGTAAATAGACCGATTGATAAGAGTTGATGTACTTGCTGCATGGTTTTTTTCCTGTGTATTGCTAGTTATTGGTATTGTTCTAGTCAATTAAACCATAAGAAAATTTGAGTTGTATACCAGTGAGCCGCTCATGGCGCAGCTTTCCTTGTGTTTATTTTAGTTTTGTAAGGAAACTAATTTCATGCATAAAAAAACCACCCGAAGGTGGTTTTTTGCAGGGTAAAAACGAAGAGGTTTATCCCTCCATTTGCTCCAGTTCTTTGCCTTTGGTTTCTTTGACCAGCTTGAGGACAAAGAAGATCGAGAAGGCCGAGAAGAACGCGTAAATACCGTAAGCACCCGGCAAGCCGAGTGATGAGGCCAGCAGGTAGGGGAAGGTGAAGGTGATGAGGAAGTTGGCGCCCCATTGTGCCAAACCAGCCACCGCCAGCGATGAACCGCGAATCTGGTTGGGGAACATTTCGCCCAACATAATCCACATCACCGGGCCCCAGGATACGTTGAAGAAAATCACGTAGAGGTTGGCGGCAACCAATGCCAAGGTGCCCATTTCGGTTGATAGCATCAACTTGCCTTGCTCATCCAGCGGTGCGCCATAAAAGGCGATAGCCACCAAGCTCAGGGTCACGGTCATGCCCAGCGAGCCAATCCACAGCAGCGGTTTGCGACCGATTTTGTCCACCACCAAAAAGGTGATAAAGCAGGCACCAATACTCACCACACCAGACACCACGTTGATTAACAGTGAGTCGGATTCAGAGAAGCCCGCTGCTTGCCACAGCACTGAGCCGTAGTAGAACACCACGTTGATGCCCACAAATTGCTGCAGTACCGCAAGGCCAATACCAACCCACACAATGGAGCGCACACGGTTGGTCGTTTTGTCGATCAAATCCGCAAGGCGCGGTTTGTGATGGTCAGCGGCGAGTGAGGCTTCAATCTCGCTGACCTTGGCGGTGCCCTCGACGGCGCCATAGAGTTTCACCAAGACGGTTTTGGCTTTATCGACCTGGCCAGAGGCCATCAAAAAGCGCGGGCTTTCCGGGATAAATAACAGCGCCACAAAAAAGATTACCGCGGGGATCAGTTCCATCCAGAACATCCAGCGCCAGGTTTCGTAACCCAGCCAGAATACCGCCAGCGATGAACCGGCAAATTTAGCGAGGAAGTAGTTGCTGACAAATGCGGCGGTTAAGCCGGTGATGATGGCGACCTGTTGCACGGAACTGAGTTTGCCGCGATAGCGTGCCAGCGCTACTTCACTGATATACGCCGGGCACATGACCGAGGCTGCACCTACCGCCAAACCACCAAGCACGCGGTAAATAACAAATTCAATCGACCCGGTGGCAATGCCTGAGCCCCAAGCCGACACGATAAAAAATACCGCCGCGACAATCAAAATCGCCTTGCGGCCATATTTATCGGCCAGAGTACCGGCAAAAAACGCACCGACCGCACAGCCAAGCAACATGGAAGACACTTCAAAACCGGCGGTATTGATGTTGAACGCCGAGCGCAAGCCATCTACCGTGCCGTTGATAACGCCGCTATCAAAGCCAAAAAGAAAGCCGCCGATAGTGGCGATGACACTGATCAAAATAATAAACGGCGTATTCGCCTGATTGTTGGTACTGGTCTCGTTCATGGTGATACCTGTTATAAAAATTATAGTGTTGCAGGCGTGGGCTGCCTGTCGTTGTGTATGCCGCTGGTTCGACGGCGCGACCTTACCACAGTTGCCCAGTGGCGGGCAGGTTGATACCGGGGTACGGCTTTAACGAGTCAAGCGATTGTCTCCGTAATGATTATTTCCCTGCGCTATCCATGGCGTGCGGGTTTTGCTATCGCTTGCGGGTCTTACAAAAAGGCGCCGGTCTTGCGAACCGGCGCCTTGGGTGGCATGAATACTAATGCATTATGGTTTTATTGACTATATGGCGATCTTGGGTGAGTGCAAAAAACGCGATGGATTAGATCTCAAACGCAAAACCCGACTCGCTCAAATGCTTGTAAGCCTCGGAATCGAACCGGTAGAGGCTAGCGGCGCGGTGGGGAACACCCTGTTGTTTTTCATTGCAGGGACTGAGCAGGTTCATTTTCATGATCTTGCGGCGGAAGTTGGGTTTATCCAACTTGGTATTGAGGATTGCCTCGTAAAGTGCCTGCAGCTGTAACAGCGTAAATTTTTCCGGCAAGAGGTTAAAGCCAATGGGTTGGTGGCACACCTGATGGCGCAGCACCTTCAAGCCGTGAGCCACTATCTCCGCGTGGTCGTATACCAACTCGGGCAAGTTATTCACGCTCTGCCAGCTCACATCGGCTGCACTTTGACCGGCCACCAGTGAAAACTTGTCGGCGCTCACCAGGGCGTAATAAGCAATGGTAACTACCCGTTCGTTGGGGAAGCGGTCAACGCGACCAAACGTTTTCAGCTGCTCCAAAAACAAATCGCGCACCCCGGTCAGTTCTTCCAGCAAGCGATAAGCGGCATCGCGCAGATTTTCGTCGTAGCGAATCCAGCCGCCGGGCAGTGCCCATTTGCCTTGGTGCAGCGGGTCGGTCTGTTTAACCAGCAGGATTTTCAGCTCATCGTCATCTAGGCCAAAAATCAGGTTATCGATGGAGAGCGCCTTGATGATGTTGTCATCAAGGTGCGGGGAGCTTTGGGTATTGAGACTGCCGGGAATATGGTTATTGGGCACGAGCAATGTCCTCAAGGGCTTTGCATTTTATGGATAAGGTTTGGTGTGAGCACAACCGATCAGCTCAGGTTGCGGGCATTGTATAAGCCATGTTCGCAATGGTCGAGCCTTAGATACATGGCGCCTCATTCCCGTTACTGGCGTGGAGGTGCTATTCAGGTATAGGTGATTGCGCGCCATTTGCGCCAGTGACAGCGGCCAGCTTTATAAAAATTAACGTGCGGCCTCTTGTTGTCAGTTGGACAATAAGATATTCTGGTCATATAAGTTGAAGCGCTGGTATTTGGTCTGCACCCGATATCCGCATTCGCACAGGTTTTTGCCTGCAAAAACTTGTTAAACGAAAGTTTCCTAAACCTATAAAAGAAAACGAGTCCCTATGCTGTTTCTTGGTATTGATGTTGGCAGTTCCTCAGTGAAGTTGTCGGTGCTGGATGGCGTAACCGGCAAGAGCTTGGGCGCGCTGTCTCACCCTGAATCTGAACTGGCTATTGATAGCTCCGCGGTTGGCTTTGCCGAACAAAACCCCGACACCTGGTGGGATTGTGTGCGTCAGGGTTTAGTGCGCTTGGCAGCGCGCGACCAGATTAAACTCGACCAGATTGATGCCATAGGTATCTCTTACCAAATGCACGGCTTGGTAGTTGTCGATAGCAATCAACAAGTGCTGCGCCCCTCGATCATTTGGTGCGATAGCCGCGCTGTGCCCTTGGGCGAAAAAGCGCTCGCCGATTTGGGGCGCGATTATTGTTTTGACCATCTATTGAATTCCCCCGGCAACTTCACCGCCGCCAAGTTGCGTTGGGTGCAGGAAAACCAGCCGGAGCTGTTTGCGCGCATTCATAAAATGATGCTGCCCGGCGATTTTATTGCGATGAAATTATCCGGTGTGATTAACACCACCGCGTCAGGTTTGTCCGAAGGCACGCTGTGGGATTTCAAAGAAAATCGTATCGCCACAGAATTGTTAAATCACTGGGGCATTTCGGTGGATTTAATTCCCGATGTGGTGCCGAGTTTTGGTGTGCAATCCATCGTGAGCGATGCCGTTGCCGCTGAATTAGGCCTGCGCAAAGGCGTGAAAATTTGTTATCGCGCGGGCGATCAACCCAACAACGCGTTTAGTTTGAATGTATTGGAACCGGGTGAAGTAGCGGCGACTGCCGGCACCTCGGGGGTGATTTACGGTGTGACCGATCAGCCAGCGGCGGATGTGGAATCCCGGGTGAATACCTTCTTGCACGTGACCAATACCGACGCGCAAAAACGTAACGGTGTGCTGGTGTGTGTGAATGGCTGTGGCCGTTTGTATTCCTGGCTGCGCCAAACCCTCGGCGAGGGTGGTTCTACGCCGGCGTATCCACAATTAAACGCACTGGCTCAAGCGGTGCCCGTGGGTAGCGAAGGGTTGTTGTTTCATCCTTTTGGCAACGGCGCCGAGCGAATTTTTCAAAATAAAAATTTGGGTGCACAGCTGCGCAATCTGGATTTCAACCGCCATGGTTTGGGTCACATGGTGCGCGCGGCGCAAGAGGGCATTGTGTTCTCGCTCAATCAGGGCTTCGATGTATTGAAATCCCTGGGCGGCAGTTGTGAAGTGGTGCGTGCAGGCAAAGGCAATATGTTTTTAAGCGCAGTGTTTGCGCAAACTTTTGCCAATACCACGCAAGCCGCCGTGGAAATGTTTGAAACCGACGGCGCCGAAGGTGCTGCCCGCGCGGCGGCATTGGGCAGTGGTTATTACGCCTCGGCGAGTGAAGCTTTTACCGGTTTGACCCGTTTAAATGTGATCGAACCGGAAGCGCAATTATTTGCGCAATATCAGGATGCCTACCAACACTGGTGTGAACTTTTGCCGCGTTAATCGGTACAAGTATGCAGTGCAGTAAGCGATAAACTTTTTACAGCAAAACCCCATAAGGTGATAAACATGAGTATTGTTCTCGGTAGTAAAGAATACTTCCCCGGTATCGGTAAGATCGGCTTTGAAGGCCCTGACTCCGATAATCCACTCGCATTTAAATACTACGACGAGAATCGTGTAGTTGCCGGCAAAACCCTGAAAGAGCATTTCAGATTTGCTACTTGCTACTGGCACAGCTTCTGCGGCGCAGGTCACGATCCTTTTGGTCCAGGCACCAAAATTTTCCCGTGGATGGCAACGCAAGATCCAATCGCCCGCGCTCACGAAAAAATGGATGCGGCGTTTGAATTTATCACCAAACTGGGCACACCTTACTACTGCTTCCACGACATCGATCTGGTTGATGAAGGCAGCAGCCGCGCAGAAACTTCACAGCGTTTGCAAACCATCGTTGAATACGCCAAACAAAAACAAGCCGCTTCTGGCGTGAAATTGTTGTGGGGTACCGCCAACCTGTTCTCCAACCCACGCTACATGAACGGCGCGTCTACCAACCCGGATTTCAACGTAGTGGCTTACGCCGGTGCGCAATTGAAAGATGCGTTGGACGCAACCATCGCTCTTGGCGGTGAAAACTATGTGTTCTGGGGCGGTCGTGAAGGTTACATGAGCTTGCTCAATACCGACATGAAACGCGAACAAGAGCATCTGGCGCGTTTCCTGACCATGGCTCGCGATTATGCGCGCGCGCAGGGCTTTAAAGGTTACTTCTTCATCGAGCCAAAGCCGATGGAGCCATCCAAGCACCAATACGATTTTGATGCAGAAACCGTTATCGGCTTCTTGCGTCATCACGGTCTGGATAAAGACTTCAAACTCAATTTAGAAACTAACCACGCGACTCTCGCTGGTCACACCATGTGTCACGACATGCAAGCCGCTGCTAACGCGGGCATGTTGGGTTCATTGGATGCCAACCGTGGCGATTACCAAAATGCGTGGGATACCGACCAGTTCCCTTACAACATCAACGAAACGGTTGAGATGATGTTGGTATTCCTGCGCGCTGGCGGCCTGCAAGGTGGCGGTGTGAACTTTGATGCAAAAGTGCGTCGTAACTCACCTGATCCAGTCGATATGTTCTACGGCCACATCGGCGGCATGGACACCTTTGCTCGCGCATTGATTATCGCTGACAGCCTGATTCAGCAGTCTCCGCTGGAAGGTTTGCGCAAAGAGCGTTACTCATCATTTGATGCGGGTAACGGCGCTGCTTATGAGCAGGGCAAACTGACTCTGCAACAACTGGCAGACCTGGGCAACAAAGGTGGTGAAATCACCCTGCAAAGTGGCCGTCAGGAACTCTACGAAAACATTATCAACCGCTACATTCGTTAAGCTATTTTTTAGTGCGGGCCCTGCTCGCACTGAATTACCTCGCAAAGCCTCTGCCGCTACAACACTTGCATTTTTGCCGGTGTTGCTAGCGGTTTTTTTTGCCCTTCATTTCTCATCCTATGGCGGCAGGGCTGGTGTCTTGTTGGCCGCTCTTTTATGCTGGTTGCCCGCGCTGATCCGGGTTGTGCTGCCCCGCGAAAACAGTTTTAACAATAATGGATTCAGTGTGATCGGTTTGACATGAATTGGACTTACTTTGCTCTAAAAGGAAACGCAAATGGATAATCTACAACGTCGGCACAGAGGCGCAGTCTTGATGAAAAAATTTCAGTACGCGATAAACGGCATGGCTCTGAGTGCCCTGGCATTGGTATTGAGCGCCTGTGGCGGTGGCGATAGCCAGGTATTAGGCCCCAAGCCGGCAGACACTAGCGGTAATGGCGATAACAATGGCTGGGTGGCCGGTGTTTACCGCGATGCGGACACCTTTAAAAACCTCTGCGAAGCACCGCGCTCGGGTCGTAGTCAATTCACCAACCTGACCTTTCCCGATAAAAGGGGTACTCGCACCGACGAGAAAAACTTTTTGCGTGCCTGGACTAACGAAACCTATCTATGGTTTGACGAAGTTACCGATCGCTCGCCCACTATCGATAGTCAAACCCCGCAGGATTATTTTCTGCTGCTAAAAACCAATCGCACTACCAGCTCCGGTGCGCCCAAAGATAATTTCCATTTCTACGAGCCCACCGAGGACGCCGAAGCCTGGGAAGCGGGCATCAGTTACGACTACGGCTTTCGCTTGAAAGTCTATTCCAGTACACCACCGCGCCGTTATTTCATCGCCTATGTCGAACCGGGTTCACCGGCAGCTACTGCTGGCGTACAGCGCGGTGATCGCATTATGAAAATCGATTCTTATGATTTAGTAACAGAAGAGAGCAATGCAGGATTAATGGCGCTTAACGAAGGGCTGTTTCCCAGTGAGTTGGGCGCAGCGCACAATTTTGAATTGCAGGCAGTGGATGGCAGCAGCAAAATGGTATCGCTACAGGCCGGCCAAATTGAAAGCAAAACCGTATTGCACAACTCGGTGATTGATACCGACAGCGGAAAGGTGGGGTATTTGGTATTTAATTCCCACGTGGAAAAATCGCAAGACGAATGGGTTACGGTGATCAGTCAATTCAAGTTTGCCGAGGTCAGCGATTTAATTGTGGATTTGCGTTACAACGGCGGCGGTTTGTTATCCATTGCCAGTCTCGCGTCTTTCATGATTGCGGGCACCAATGTACAGGACAAGGTGTTTTACGAACAAATCCAAAATTCCAAACAGCCGCGTCTGGAGCCTTTCCCGTTTCTGGATGAGGGATTGTACGGGTTAAATAAAAATGTTGCCTTGCCCTCGCTCCACTTAAATCGCGTATTTATTCTTTCCAGTGAATCCACCTGCTCTGCGAGCGAAGCCATTATCAACGGCCTACGTGGTGCCAATGTGGAAGTGTTTTTAATTGGCGATACCACCTGTGGTAAACCCTATGGTTTTTATCCAGAAGATAATTGCGGCACCACCTACTACACCATCCAGCTTAAAGGCGCTAACGCCAAAGGTTTTGGTGAATACAGCGATGGTTTTATTCCCTCCAACAGCGATAACGGCACCACGCGCGTCAAAGGTTGCAGTGTAGAGGACGACCTGAATCATCAGCTCGGCGACAGCAGTGAAGCCATGCTCGCCACCGCGCTCAGGTTCAGAGCCACCGGTAATTGCGCCTCAGCAGTTACTCGCAGCCAGCAAAAAACACAGGCTGAATTTAATAACGGTGAATTAATTTTACCGGACACCCGAAAAATTATGGTGTTGGACAGATAAAAACAAAAAGGCTTCCCACTGTGGAAGCCTTTTTGTTTGTCTCGATGATGTATGTTTTTATGGATAGTGATTGAAATGAACGCGAATAATTTCTCCCTGGCTGATTACCTTCAGCGAATTAACCTTGAAACTCTGCCTGCATGCGATGCAGAGGGATTGCGTCAGTTAATGCGCGCGCAATTACACAGTGTGCCTTTTGAGAACCTGGATGTGCAAGCGGGCAAGATTGTCTCATTGGTACCAGAAGATATCGTAGAAAAAATAGTTTATCGCCAGCGTGGTGGTTACTGTTATGAAGTGAATGGTGTGTTTGCAATGGCATTGGCTGCGCTCGGGTTTGAGTATCGGCTTATTGGTGCGCGCCCTATGTTTTATCCCTACCGTCGCCCTAAGAGCCATATGGTGTTGTTGGTTTCACTCGGTGAGCAGCATTGGTTATGTGATACCGGGTTTGGCAGTTTTGGTTTACGCGCACCGATTAGTTTACATCAGCTTGGCGAAACCCTGGTGCAGGACGATGAAACCTTTATGTTGGTACAAAATCAGCAGGGCGAATATGTTTTAAAAGCCTTGGTAAAAGGCGAGTGGGCGAACCAATTTTGTTTTGATCTCTACCCCATGGAGTGGGTGGATTTCTCACTTCCTAATTATTACAACTCTACTCACCCTGACGCCGTATTTGTAAAACAATATTTAGTAATGCAACAGCACCCGCAGGGGCGAACCTTGCTTTCGGGGGATCAATTAAAAAAAATGCAGGGAGCAAACGATGTGATTGTTAATGTCTTGCCGGAGCAGTTGGATGATGTACTGTTGCGGGAATTTAATCTGACGCGCGAAGGGTGATGAATATGCCAACATTAAAATTAACAGCTGAACAGCTTGCCCGAGCATTGGATACGTTGAATAAAACTAAGGGTGGCTGGTCACTGCAGGACGACAAGTTAAGTAAGCAATACAAATTCTCTGATTTTCAACATGCTTTTGGGTTTATGACGATCTGTGCGCTCTATTGTGAAAAGGTGAATCATCACCCGGAGTGGAGCAATGTTTATAATCGGGTCACTGTGCAACTGACCACCCATGACGCAGCAGGTATTAGCGAAAAGGATGTTGCACTGGCGCAGCATATGGATGATGTATTTGCCTTGCTTGCCTATTGATTGCCGCCGTTAAAAATGGGGATGAATCACGCATGATTATTTGGAATACTGCGGGAAATAGTATTCCGGGAGTCACCATGGCACAGTCAATTGCACGCGTATTTATCGTGGTCGCAACTTTGTTTTTTTCATCGCATATGTATGCTGCCGAAGCTAGTACACCGCCAGTACCTCACGCCTTGCCCGCCAAAGGTGAATTGCTTTACCAATCAACCATGAGTGAGAAGGGCACGGTTGCCAACTGGATCATGGAAGGTAATGCACAGGTAAAATTCCGCGATGGCTGGATGGAAATGTGGTCGCCGGATAAATCGGCACACCATGTGTTTTGGTGTCCGCAGGATTTCCCCGACAGTTTTATTGCTACCTGGGAAGCACAAAATCTCGCTACCGATGCCGGATTATTAATTGTATTTTTCGCCGCAATCGGTGAAAACGGCGAAGATATTTTTTCGTCCTCCTTGCCCGCGCGCGATGGCACCTTTACGCAATATACCAACGGCAACATAAAAAGTTATCACATCTCTTATTACGCCAATGTCGCCCATGAACCGGGGCGAGTCCACGCTAACCTGCGCAAAAATAATACGTTCAGTTTGTTGCAGTCCGGCAGCGAAGGCATTCCAACCCAATCCGCCGCCATCCATAAAATCACCTTGATAAAACAGGGCGCGCATATTCGCTTGTTAATTGATGGGCGCAGCGTGATTGATTACATCGATAACCAACCGCTCATTAAGGGTGTCGATACCGGCGGCCCACTGGCCGGTGGGAAAATCGGTTTCCGCCAAATGCAGTGGAGCCATTTCCGCTATCGCAATTTTCAGGTGTGGGGGTTAAAAGCCGGTGACGAATGATATTGAGTTGCTGGGCCGCGTGGTGGCCAGCCTGAAATTACCGGGTTTTAGCGCGCAGTTAGCCGCCTACCTCAAACAACAGCTGCAGTTTGATCATCTGCTGATTCTGGGCTGCCGCGCGGATAAACACCCGATTTATCTTTACGATTCCATTACCACCCAGCGTGACTTTTTATTTCAGCGCTATTTAACTGGCTCCTATTTAGATGATCCCTTTTATCGCGCAGCGCAACAACAAACGCAAGCGGCAGTATTGCGTTTGCAAGATGTGGTGAGCGATGTTCGCGAACGGCGCGAGTATGAACATAATTTTATTCGCAATACTGGCCTGCAAGATGAGCTGTGCATTTGCAGTCCTTTGGATAAAAACCGTTGGTTGCTGCTATTTCTGGGTTACAAGGATGAAAATCCGGCGCGCTACCAAGCGGTTTATACCGAACTGGTTCGCTTGCTGCCGCTGCTTCATGCGCTGCTCAATCAGCAATGGGGTGCACAAAGTTTTTCTATGTCGGCGGGCGCGCTCAATAAAACTGGCTTGCAACAATTTCTAGCCGCCGCGCTCAGCTCATTTGGTGCCGAGGTGCTGAGTAAGCGCGAGCAGGAAATAACCCTGTTATTAATACAAGGTTTTGATTCGCAGGAAATTGCCGAGCTGTCGGCTATCTCTGTCGGCACAGTGAAAAACCATCGCAAAAAAATCTATGCCAAATTGCATGTAGTCTCACTCAGCGAATTGTTTCAATTGTTTTTGACCCATCTGCTATCTAGTTAGCAAGCGCCTTCATTTTGTCTGCACTATCCCTATAGGGATATCCACTCCGCCTGCTCTGCCCATTAGGCTAGGCGAACATTTACTGGTGGAGCTGGAACATGACCGATACATTTTTTGATGAACTGCATGAGCGCGGTTTAATTGCACAAACCTCAAACCCAACACAACTGCGGGAATTTCTGCGCACACCGCAAACCGTTTACTGTGGCTTTGACCCTACCGCTGGCAGCTTGCATATAGGCCATTTAGTTCCCTTGTTAATGCTGAAACGCTTTAGCGATGCAGGCCACAATGCAATCGCATTAATCGGCGGCGCGACCGGCATGATTGGCGACCCCAGTTTTAAAGCGGCCGAGCGCAGTTTAAATGCTGCTGCGCAAGTAGCGCAGTGGAGCGATCAACTCAGTGAACAAATCGCGCGTTTAATGTCGCCCCACTTACCACAACCATTAACACGGGTGAATAACAGCACATGGTTGGCATCTGTGAATTTGCTCGAATTTCTGCGCGATGTGGGCAAACATTTTTCCATCAACAATATGATTCGCAAAGAATCCGTGCGGCAGCGGTTAGAGCGCCCTGATCAGGGAATTTCCTTCACTGAATTTAGCTATTCGCTGCTGCAGGCTTACGACTTTGCCATGCTCAACAAAACCCATGGCTGCACGCTGCAAATTGGCGGCAACGATCAATGGGGCAATATTGTCAGTGGTATCGATTTAACCCGGCGGCTAAACGGCGCAAGAGTGGATGGCCTCACCTTGCCGCTTATCACCAAAGCTGACGGCACCAAGTTTGGCAAAACCGAAAGTGGCACTATTTGGTTGGACGCCACGAAAACCTCACCCTACAGCTTCTATCAGTTTTGGCTAAACGCCGACGACAAAGATGTATACCACCTGCTGGCCTACTACACCTTTCTTTCCTGCACGGAAATAACTGCAATCACCACGCAGGATCGTACCGCAACCGGCAAGCCTGCGGCACAGCGAATATTGGCCGAGCAGGTCACGCGTTTTGTGCATGGCAGCGAAGGTCTGGCATCGGCGCAGCGTATTACCGACGCGTTATTTTCCGGGCGTATGGATAAATTAACCCTGCCCGAATTACAACAATTGGAATTGGACGGCCTGCCCAGCGTGGCAGTAAAAAAAGAAATGCCAATAGTGGATGCACTGATTGCTGCACAACTCGCACCATCCAAAAGCAAGGCGCGGGAACTGCTACAAGCCAACGCCGTGCGCATCAATGGCGAACTAACAGCGGCTGAAAATCTAGCAGAACACTTCGCCCTGTTTGATCGCTATTGGATTCTGCAGCGCGGCAACAAACATTTTTGTTTGCTTAGAGCCTAAATAAAAACGCCCAAGCAAAAAATTGCTTGGGCATTTTTATTTCTGCAGTTAAATCTTAAAAACTCAAGCGCAAATTCAATTTCGCCAAGCGGCCAGCGGTGGGGAAACCTATGTCGGTGTAGTAGGTTTCATCCGCGAGGTTTTCCAGCGTCAAACCAAGCTGGGTATTGGGATTAATGTTCCAGCGGATGTTAGCGTCTATACGGTTGTACGCGTCCAGAGTTTCTTCTACGCCGGCTCCGGTGTAGCGGCTTACCGCGAAACGTTCGTCTACGCGTAAATAATTTACGTTGAATGACCAGGCATTATTCAGTGAATAATAAAACGCGCTGCCGTAGGTGGATTGTGGGCGGCCTAAGAGGTGAGTTTCCGAGCTGGGCATGTCGATGTCGGCGTAGCTGCCGTGAACGCGCCAGTGCAGGTTTTGCAGCAATTGCCAATTAAGTTCCGCTTCCACGCCTTGGGTTTTTACCGGTGGACGATTGACGTTAGTGTTGTTTTCACCGTCGTAGTCGATCAGGTTTTTGTATTTGTGGTGAAACACACTCAAACGCGCACTGATTAAATCGCGAGTGTATTCAAAACCGGTATCGCTGGTGGTGACGGTTTCTTCCACTAAATTTGCATTGCCAACAAACGGGTGGCCGAGTGCAAAAAAGCTGGGCAATTTAAAGCCCTGTCCCCAATTGGCAAACCAGGAAATGTCGTCATTTATTTTATAGCGTGTGCCTATATGACCTGAGTCGTTGGCGGCAGCGCTATCGGCGTCGTCGCGGCGCAGGCTGGCTTGCACTAACCAGTCATTAACTACATAAGCATTCACATTAATAAATGCGCTGTTGATTTCGCGATCCAATGCAAAATCTAACGGGAATACATCTGGCGCGAATAAATAACCTTCGCTGATGCCGTCTTCGCGTTTGGTTTCTACGCCAATATTCGCCCAGACTTTTTGTTGATCGCCGAGGGTATTGATCCAGCTAAATTGGGTGCGCTCAAAATCGATAACGGCGCCGTTGGGTGGTACAGCGTTATAGGGCAATATGCCGGGCGAGGTTTGGTTTTCGTCGCGCTGATACCAGCTTGCAGTGGTTTTACTTTGCCAGAAATTATTAACCTGCATAGTCCAGCTGAGCGCTGCACTTTTATCGGTATATTCGCCGCTGTCCAAATCGGGTTGCTGTGCGTATTCCGGGCCGCCACTTTGTTCGGGGAAACTGGTGCGCTCGCCATCAAAATAACGATAACTAAAGTTCAGGGCGTGATTTTCTTGCTGCCAATTTAACCGGCCAGAAAATTCTTTATTTTTAGCAGTGCTACCGGCAACCGGTTCACCGGCGTCGGTCGTTTGAATATTGAATGCGTAACCCACTTGGCCGATTGCGCCGCTTGCCGCAACGCCGGTACTGGCGTAGTCATCTTCACCGATACTTGCATTGAGAGTGGTGGATTTTTTGCCCGGGGTTTGGGTGATGATATGAATTACACCGGCGAGTGCATCGGAGCCGTAAATGGCAGATTGTGCGCCGCGAATAATTTCAATGCGCTCGATGGATTCGATGTTAATACCTTTCAAATCGAAGGCGCCGCCACGGGTATTGGTGGGGTCATTTAATTGCACACCGTCGAGCAATACCAGCGTGTGATTGGCTTCGGAACCGCGCAAATTAATCGAGGTAACACCGCCGGGGCCACCTTGTTCTTCCACCCATAAGCTGGGGATTTGACGCAGGGCATCAATCAAACTGTGATTGCTTAGTTGCAGCAGTTGTTCTTGATTTAACACCGAGACGGACGAAGAAAGTTGTTCGTTGGTGACCGGGTTGTAACTGCCGGTAATGATTAATTCTTCGGTGGCGGATACTGCGGGCAGGGTAATTAGTGCTGCAATTAGCGGCGTCAAACGGAAGTGTTTCATATAAAGCCTTTTATAAAATTAAAAATACCGATCCATCAGACGTGAAAAAGCCAGATAGCGGTGTTTACTCTGGGACCGTGGGAGACAGGATGTCGACGACGAGCCCCCATGGATGGGTTTACGGCGTGTCCCAGAGTAAATGCCGCTATCCGGCTTCTACCTTACAGCGTAGAACTATTGCTTCGCAGCGGGAAATTTATAGAGTGTGTAATAAGCCTCCATTTTTTCCGGTGCATCTTTCGCAAACAGTGTTTTGCTGTTGAGGTTGGCATGATACACCCGCGCGGTTTGCTGTGGGTGAACCTTGGCTTGCACGAGCGAACCTAAATCAATCTCGATACTTTTGCGGTCGGCGCTGATGCGCAGGGCTTTGATGGTTTCTTTCTGCATACCCAGCTCATCCGAACCGTAATCCGCCGCATCGCGATACACCCAAGACTCCAATGCCAGCAGCGATTGCAACTGCTCTGCGGTGATTTGCGCGGCCAGTGGTTGGGTTAATTGCAAACTAAAACCGGTCGCTGTTGCCAGCATTTCAGTAATCGCCGGTGCGACAGTTTTGCCATCCCACACTATGCGTTGGAGGCTTGCGACATGACCACCTTTCGCCTGCCAGCCGCGACCGGTTTGGCCGAGTAACAGGCTGCCATCTTTCAGGAACAGTGGGCGCATTACGCCGGATTCCAAACCATCAATAAATGGCATCACGCTGCCTTGCTCTTTGCCATCCACGGTTTGCACCGCAATGCGCAGCAGATTGGATTGGGTTTGATCGCCCATCAACATCTGCCCGGCAAAAGCACCGAACTTGCCTTTGGTGGTGTCCCACGCCGGGTGGCCGGGTGAGTTGGCGACGCGGTTATGTGGCAACAAAATAATCGCATCGGCACGTTTCTCCAGCATGCTGTCACGGGTTTTTTCCGCCATTTCCGGTGTTACGCCGGGCAGGTCAACCAAGGCCGATGGGTGGCCGTAGTAGGCATCTTTTTCGATCACAAAGATCTTGGAGGTACTCATGTATTCGCCCTGGTTATCTGAATACCAGAGGCGGCCATCCGGTGAAGTGCCCAAGCCAGCGGGGCTGCGCAAACCGTAAGCCCATGGCGTGAATTTGCCATTGGGTTCGACGCGAATATTCCAGCCGCCCAAGCCGCCTTCGGTGCCCATGTATTGGCCGCCGGCCTTGTAGCTGGAGCCAGCTTCGTTGTGGGCGAGGTTGAGGCTGATGTAGTAAGCGCCGTCTTTACCGCGCGCTGGGCCGTGCATATAGGTGTGGTAGTTGCCGTGGTAGGAGTGGGCATCAAACAGGGTTTCAAATTTATCTGCCACGCCGTCGCCGTTGGTATCGCTGATACGTGTCAATTCGGCTTTCTGGCCAACCACAACCGTCAGGCCTTTTTTGTCTTCGGCGATCACGCCCAGACTGTCAAAAGTGCCTTCCGCAAACAATTGCCACTGGCCTTTCACCATGCGCCAAATGCCGGCGGTGCGGGTGGCGATTACTACTGTGTTGTCTTCGGTCAGGCTTAAACCCAGGGCTTCAAACAATTGCTCGCGACCAAAATTATCTTTGGGCGGATAGTAGCTTTCCACTTTGTAACCCGCAGGCATATTGGCTTTGGATTCGGTGATTTTTACCGGTTGTTTATAGTGATCAAACTTCACCACTTCCGGGCGCCAGGGGTTGTTTGCCAAAGTCATTTTGGCGCTCAGGCTGGCCTTGGTTTTACCGGCGGGTAAGGTCCATTGCTGGTTGGCAATTTTCCCTTGTTTGCTGCTGATGTTTTGCAGCGCATCGCCATTCAGTGCGAAGGTTTGTGGGCTGGCCAATTCACCGGTGAGGTTGACTGTCACTGTGCCATCGGCAGCGATGTTGGTTTGAATCTCCAGCGTGTTTTTGCCTACGCGATACTTGAAGCTGGGCAGTTGCTGCTTCTGTTTGGAATCGCGGAAGTAACCCAGGAACTGGGCGTCCATCGCGGCTACACGGGGCAGGTGATCCTCTTTGCTTTCCAGTGAAGCTTTCACCGTGGCGGCATCGCCAAACTGGGCCTCTTTAAAAGAGAAATCAATTACATCGCCTTTGGCATTGAGTGGTGCGATTAAAAAGGTTTTGCTGCCGAGATTAATTTCGCGGCTTTCAAAGCCCATTTTTAAACCCTTGCCGCCGCGATTCAAAAACTCGCCGCTCATATCCAAGAAGCCACCTTGCCAAATTTTGGTAACGGCTAGCAGGCGTGGATCAAAGGTGTAGTTCACGCCCCAGGGGGTGCCTACATGGATGGCGCGGCCCGAGCTGCCAAAGCCATCGCTCAGCACCATTGGGCCTCGTTGGATGCGCACTTCATCACCTACTAAAAATTGCAGGCGATCTTTTACCGGGTCGTATTCTTCCGCGCCGGTTTGCGCGAGTAATTTAATCGCCGGGCCTTGTTCGGCTGGAATGTTCAGCGTGGCGAGGTAATCGCCAATCGCATCGATTTGCACATCGCTTAAAACCTGCGCCGAAAACGCGGGCATGATTGGCAAGTAAGCTTCGCCTTTTTTGGCGCCGCTCTCGGCAATTGCTAACTGGGCTTCGGGTTCACGCAGGCTGCGGTGCAGGTATTGGCGATCAGCTTTTACCGTAAAGCGATGACCTTCGCCGCCCTCAACCACTTCGCGGTTGCGTGGCTCGCGTTTAAACAAGCCATAGAGGTTAGGTCCGGTGCTGACACCGCTGTCATCTGCGGAAACCAAGTGACAGGCGTTACAGCCTACAGCGCCAAAGGTTTCTTTACCCAAGGCCACAAAATCCACCAGTTCTTTTTCGTTGGTAGCTTCACCGGAGTTTTTAGGCAGGATTACCAGCGAGAAATCGGCGCCGGCTAGAGTGAAATTGCGCAGTGCCATTTGACCTTTTTTGACCAGCAAGCTGGTGGGGCCGCCCGTACCTTCCCACGGAATGCTGGAGCCTTCGCTCAGGCCGGTGCGAATATCGTTGGTCAGCACTGGATCGCCGTTAATCGTGACTTCCAAAATCAGTGCCGGTTCGGTTTTGATGCTGGCTTCGTTGTAGCGTGGTGCGCGGAATTTGGCGCGCAGGTGCTGCCATTCGTTGGTGACGTTTTTTAAATCTACCGCGTAGCGGCCTTGGATAAACAGTTTGGCGTCGCTGCCTTCGGTGACCAAAAATTCCATATCCAATACGGAATCCCCCAGCCATTCGTGGGCGACCAAGTGCTCGCCATTGCTAGCGCTCAATGCGAGGATAGAGCCATCTTTACTGGTGGGGGCCAGTTGCAATTTGTTGCCCACAGCGCTGGCTTTGGTGGTGGTGACCCACGCTTTGTTTTCCTTGAAAAAATCGGCGGGGCTTTGTGCGTAGAGCGGCAGGCTGCAGGCAATCAGCGAGCCCAGCAGTGCTGTTTTTTTAAGTAAAGACATAATCTATACCAGTACGATTTTATGAAAAAAGCGCCGCAGTGTTAGCTGCGGCGCAAAGAAGTGACAGTTCAGGCAAAACAAAACTGTCAGCGGACAGATAAAAAATTAGCCAAATCTTAGAGTTTGCGCAGCCAAATATTGCGGAAGCTCACCGGGTTGCTGTGATCCTGCAGGCGGATCGGGGCGCAGCCGTGGGCTTTGTAAACCGGCTTGCCAATCCACTCGGTAGCACCTTGGATTTCAACGTGGTTCTGCACCAATACGCCGTTGTGCAGCACAGTCACATAACCGGGTTTGCTGAGCTTGTCGCCGTCAAACTTGGGCGAGGTGAAGATAATGTCATAAGTCTGCCATTCGCCCGGTGCACGGGTGGCGTTAGCCAATGGGATGGTTTGTTTGTAAACCGATGCCGCCTGACCGTTAGGGTAGGTTTTGTTGTTGTAGGAATCTAACACCTGAATTTCGTAGCGTTCCTGGAAGAACACACCGCTGTTGCTGCGGCCTTGGCCTTCCAGCAACTTGCCATCGGCACCTTTGATCTCGGTGGGGGTTTTCCACTCAATATGCAGTTGCACATCGCAGAAGGATTCTTTGGTGCGAATATCGCCCTTGCCCGCTGCAACGGTTACTGCGCCTTGGGCCAGATTCCAGGCAGCAGCGCCGCCGTTAACCGATTCCCATTTGCTTAAATCTTTGCCGTCAAACAATACAACGGCGTCGGAGGGAACACCGTTAGCTGGGGCGGATACCACCGGTGGTACCGGCTCCCAGACCTCGGTTTCTTCAGCGAGCTGCCATGGCTCTTTTTTGCTTTCGGCAGCAGTGCTCAGGGTGCTGATAGAGCAGGCGGCAAAAGCGAATAAAACAGGTGCAATAGCGCGTGTTAGTGGTGTGTTTTTCATGAAGTGTTTTCCCTTGGGATTGCAGGTCGTTGTTATGTTTTGTAATTACAGTGGCTATATAGCTGCTCCATCGCCGATCAGCGACAGGTTTTACACAGCTTGATAAATTAATCTGATTAATGAAGGTTTGATTAACATGTCTTAACAGACTAAGACTGGCGCTTGCATCATCCTGCGCAAACCAGCCTTGTCGGGTAGGCGGGGGATTAACGCAGGTTTTGCTGGGCCAACTGCTCGCGACGGTTGCAGTTCAAAAACTTGGACGACGCCAGCCAGTGTTTATCAGGATAGTAGGAAAACAGGAATTGGTCGCCTTTAATGGTGTCTATTACTTTACGGGCGATGCCATTACGCACTGCCGGGCAGCCATAACTGCGCCCTAGGTGGCCGAGTTTTTTAGCCAGTTTTAAGTCCACATAGGGAGCACCGTGGAATACAATGGCGCGCTCCATGGCTTTGTCGTTGAACCCTTCTTCCAGACCTTCCATGCGCAGGGAATATCCATTGGCGCCCATGTAGGTTTCCTTGGTGCGGAACAGGCCAAGGCTGGTTTGCAGGCTGCCATAGGTATTGGAAAAGTGGCGGGCAACGTGTTCACCGGTATTTTTGCCGTGGGCGACCAATTCGTGGAACAACAGCTTGCCGCTCACCAAATCAAATACCCACAGGCGTTTTTGGGTGGAGACCAGTGAATAGTCGATCATGGTCAGGTTGCGCGCCGGTTCCATGCCGTTTTTCAGGGCGCAATCGAGCGCGGTGAGCGCCATGTTGATCACTTGCGGATTGGCTCCCGGCGCCGCGCGGGTGAGGCGATCCAGCAAGTTCAGAAAGGATTGATCCTTGCCGAAAGCCGGGTGCGTAAAGGGGTTGTTAGCTGTGTGCTTGGGGAGTGTAAGGGGGCGATCCTGAGCGGCGAAGGTGCCGGAAGAGCACAAAAATGTTAAACAGGCCGAGACAAACAAGGCCTTCAATAGTGAATACAACATGGACATCCCCGGACACACTGGGTCATTGAAGTTGTAGCGGCCTTGCTAGGTGAGATTATGTTTTTACCCTTGCAGCAGGGTTAAGCTGTTGAATGCTAGCATCATGAACCTGAGGCGGCAAATAATAATTGATCAAAAAATATGCCGTTTCTAGACCTTTTTTAGTCATTTTGGGAAATACATCGTTGTTTTTTAAGCGTGCAGGAGCGCTCGTTTATGCGGTTGTTGTTGCTAACCTTGGGCTTAATACTAAGCCTTGAATTACCCGCGCAAGCGGCCAGGGATTCTGGTACGAATTTGCGTGGTGCGGCTAACACCTTGTTAGTTGCGGAGTTGGAGGCCCGGGTGCAGGCATTGCAGGCACCAGCAGGTGACCCTTCCTCTTTGCCTACGGTCAGCCCTGTGGCGCAGGCGGTAAGCAGCTTTTATCAGCAGCGTGGCTTTCAACCGGCTTGGTCTGATCTGAACCGTCTACAGGAGTTGATCTCAGCGCTGGAGGGGCTGCACGCCGATGGCCTCGACCCCGAGGATTACTCCATCAGCTTTCTGCGCCAAATGCACAGCTTGTTAAAAACCGGTCAGCGGCCAATCGCCAGTGAGTTGGTGGAGTGGGAACTGCTGGCTACTAATGCTTATTTACGCGCGCTCTATCATTTATTTAACGGCAAGGTCGATCCCGCCGGCCTGGACCCCCAGTGGAATTTCGAGCTGCACGAATTATCGCCTGCCGTGGTGGCGGGGTTGATGAGTGAGGGCGTTGACTCTCGCCGGATAGAGGATGTGTTTGCCCAAACGCGCCCCCAACACCCCGTCTATACCAGCTTGCAGGCCGGATTGAGCCGCTACCGCGAGCTTGCCGCTCAGGGGGGATGGTTCTCACTGCCCGCGGGCTCCACGCTAAAACCCTGCATGATCGACCCTCAAGTTGCGCTCTTGCGTGATCGCCTGCGTGTAACCGGTGAGTATCAACACCCGGGCGATGAAGAGCAGGTGCAGGCAGTGGCGGCGTGCCTTGCTGCGAATGCCAAGGTGGCACAAACCAAGAGCACTAGCTCGGCAGGTGCAAGCGAGGCGAACAACTACGCAGCACTGGATCCTGCCATCACTGGCGAGCTGGGTGCCCAGCTTGCAGAGTCGGATAGCAGCGAAGGCAGCACACAGCCGAACCCATCAAGTGACAGTTCTGCCAGTAGTAGCGCGGCGGCAGTTAATAATGATGAGGTCTTTGATGAATACCTGGTGGCGGCGGTCAAACAATTCCAGCGCGATCAATATCTGGAGGACGATGGTGCCATAGGCCCGGCGACTCGGGCGGCGCTGAATATTTCTGCTCAGGCGCGGGTGGATCAAATCCGGGTCAATCTGGATCGCGCGCGTTGGTTGCTGCACAACATTCCCGACGAGCTGTTGTTGGTGGATATCGCCGGTTTCAAAATTACCTATTTCAAGGGTGGCAAAGAGCTGTGGAAGTCCCGGGTGCAGGTGGGCATGTCCTACCGCACTACGCCGGTGTTCAAGTCCGAGGTCAACTACATCACCCTCAACCCCACCTGGACAGTGCCACCTACCATTTTGCGCAAGGATATATTGCCCAAGCTGCGCAAGGACTTAAGTTACCTGCGCGAGCATAAGATCCGCGTGCTTGATAGCAACGGCCAGCAATTGGACCCGGCGACCATCGACTGGTATCGCCCCGGCAATGTCACCCTGCGCCAGGATGCGGGCGACGATGCGGCGTTGGGCAAGGCGGTGATTCGTTTCCCCAACCCTTACGCGGTGTACCTGCACGACACGCCGCACCAGCGCCTGTTTAATAAAAGCCAGCGCGCGTTTAGCTCGGGCTGTATCCGTGTGGAGCGCGCATTGGAATTGGTGGAGTTGCTGCTGGAGGAAACCCCCAATTGGGACGGTGCGGCCATCAACAAAACCCTGGCGACCGGCAAAACCCGCAATGTGACGCTCGCCAAGCGGGTGCCCATCATGCTTGCTTATTGGACGGTGGATGCCGTGAGCGATACCAAAGTGGCATTTAAGCCAGATATTTACGCCCGCGATGGCGCGGTGCTCGCGGCGTTGAATCGGCGCGTGAGCCAGCCGGTTATCAACCTGCTCGAACCTGCGGGCGATCTTTAACAATCAGGTGTTTTTTTTACTGTGACAGGGTTGGCGATTTGTATTTATCGCCAGTCGCGACTAGCGTTAAGAGTGTTTGGTACTTTGGCTAATATCGGCCATTGAATAGCTATAAAAATATCGCTCTCCTTCGCTCTTAACTTAGTCGCTCGTAACCTTGTCGCATGTAAAAGGAACCCTATCGATGGCCACCAAAAAGACCTCCCGCACCACTGAATCCACCGAACTGGACGACGTAATCACTGCCAGTCCCGAGGCGGAAGTAGAGGTTATCAGTCGTCCACTCACCAATGCTAACGGCAATGGCTACATGTACTTCACCGAGCGGGATTTAAATAAAATTCTGCATAACCTCGATACCCTGCGCGATAGCGTTTACCCCCACCTTGCAAACCAACAGGATGCCGACAACCAAAAGCAGCCGCAATTTCCCTCGGTCTGCCTCATTGGTTTGGGGCGTTGCGGTTCCAATATCGCGTTAGATGTGGCGAGTTTGGTTTATAACGCGCGCAACTTTTATCTGAATGAATTTCTCAGCGAAGAAAAAGAAGTGCGCGAGCCGGATCACATGCCCATGCGCTGGATCAAACGCAGCTTGCATTTAAAAGGCTCGCATCAACTCAAGCCGGTATTTTTAATCGAACCCTTGGTGATGCTTGGCGATTTAGATAAAGATATTGAAGGCCGCATCCGTTTCTCCCATAAAGGTGAGCGCGCCGGTTTCCTCAAGGATTACACCAAAATGAAAATCATGGACTTGTCGGAAGTCCATGCGGGCGGTTCAGGCAATGCGCCCATTCTCGGTCAGTACCTCGCCAAAATTATTCTCAATAAAGATACCCAACGCTTTTCCAATCCCGATTGGAAATTTGTGCACTCTTACCTCATCGATTCCTGCGGCATAAAAGCCAACCAATCGCGCTTGTATTTTTATATTTTCAGCGCCGGCGGCGGTACCGGTTCAGGTATGGCCAGTGAATTTGGGTTGGCCCAGCAATACGCCTACATGAGCAAAACTTTTGATGTGCGCGCCCAATCCGAGGACAGCAGTAATCGCGGCCACTCCTTCGTATTTGAGCCAATTTTCACTAGCGGCATTTGTATCCTGCCCAATATTTCCGACCACGGCGTGGAAATGTCGGAGGCGCTGCATATCAACGCTGGGCGGTTGCTGTGTAAATATCTCTCGGAAGAGTGGGATTTCTCCTACAACTTCGATAACGAAGACAGCAGTGAAGCGAGTGTGATGCATCGTATTCGCCCGTGGAACGCGATGATGCTGATCTCCAACGACATCATGCGCTACGCCGAAGAAACCGATGAAGGCGCGATCCAACACATTGATGTTAACGCCATGGAGAAATACGCCAACCAATATATCTCCCAGCAAATTTTTAACATCCTCACCGCACAAGCAGTGACTACTGATTACGACGAAAATTATTTCCGCCGCGCGGGTATCGATATTGGCGAAACCATTCGCCTCGACGCGAACGATTTATTTATGAGCCTCGCTGGCCCCGTCGCGGTTGCTTACGCGGAATCCGTTATTCCCGCCAGTATTCCGCAGGGTGTAGATAAACTGCGCGGCATAGATACCAAAAAAATCGGCGAATTAAACATCGATGATTTGTTCTATCGCTCCATCGATTTGCCGCACTTTAATAAAGTGACCCAGGCGATTGAAGGCATCAGTTTATTGCCGATTGAATCAGCACGCTACCGCGAGGCGCTGGCGAACTACCTGCAAAAAGGTTACGACGCCAACGCCTTAAAAGACCTGCACTTCTTCAAGAATTGCTCGTCAGTGGTATCCATTATTTCCCTGCCAAAAGATTACAAACTCAGCTACATGGATTTGAATAAACTCAAATCCCATTTGAACGCACTCTTCCCCAATACCACATTAAAACGCTATGCCTTGGTGATTGGCGCCTCGGCGAATATTTCCTTAACCACGCTGATTGTAAAAAGCCCCTGCTTGAGCGATGACTTTCTCACCTTAATTGTCGCCTTTATCAAACGTTGCTTCGCCAAAGACTCCTACCGTTTTGATGAACAGCTGGATAGCGCCATGCTCGACTTTATCCGCGCTGAGGAGTTCGATGAGGCACTCGTGGATAAAATGCTTAATGAATACGAAAACCCGGCAAAAATTCTCGATACCAATTGGTATGCCATCAAACCTATGTACGAGAAAAAATACCGCGAGTTAATCAACGACTCGGAAAAATTCTGCTCGATCAACGATATTCGCCTCTCGCGCGACAGCGTGAAAAAAGCAATCAAATACCTGCGCGAAATCTATCGCCACAAAATCAGCAAAACTCGTATCGTATCGCTCAACTCGCTGCCGAAAGACGTGAAAAACTAAATTACATGATCCGCAATCAAGGAGCCGCAAGGCTCCTTTTTTGTTAGTATCGCTGAAAATTCAGCAATACACTTTTCCGGACTTTTATTATGTTGTTCGATACGACCCAGCTAAACCCGCAAGAAATTTATCGTCTGCTCGTAGGTGGTGTCACGCCGCGCCCAATTGCGTGGATCAGTACCCTGTCAAAAATTGGCGTGGCCAATATAGCGCCATATTCCTTTTTCAATGTGGCCAGCTGCAACCCGCCAATCCTCTGGTACTCCCAAGTCAATCCGCGCGAGGGTGGCGATAAAGATACGCTGGTCAATTTGCTCGATACCAAAGAATGCGTGGTACATATTGTTAACGCACAATTACTGGAAAAAATGAACCAGACCTGCGCCTCACTTCCCGCTGAACAAAGCGAATTCGATTTCGCCCAACTTGAGCAATGCACAAGTCACAGTGTTAAACCTCCCTCGGTACGCGGCACCTTAGTCCGCTACGAATGCACACTGCGCGAAGTAGTGCGTTTCAGCAGCCTCCCCATGGGCGGCAGCGCCGCGTTGTTGGATGTAAAAACTATTTTTGTGGATGATGCTGTTTGGCTGGATGGTTTTATCAATCAAGCACAATTAAATAGTGTGGGAAAAATGGGGAAGGATTTTTATAGTCTTACTAACGATTTGGTTGAATTGTCACGACCTTAAAATAACGTGATTTTTGCCATCGACCTTGTGCTAAATAATAACTTTCCTGTGGATGAGGTTATGACTGCGATATACAACCAAATTGGAAATGGATATGACACAACAAGATGTGCTGATCCTGAAATTTTAAGTGCTATGGCGCGTCTGCTATCAGTGAGGAAAGATGGTTTATATATTGATATAGGTTGCGGCACGGGAAACTATACGGTTGAGCTTGCGCGCCTTGGTGGAGAGTGGTGTGCGTTTGATCAATCGGAGTTGATGATTACACAGGCGAAAGCTAAAAGTTCACTCGTTCAGTGGAGCATTTTTGATGTTGAACAAACATCCTATAGCTCAAATGCTTTTCATGCGGCTCTGTGCTCATTGGCGATTCACCATTTTGCTGATTTAGGGCGAGCTTTTGCCGAGGTGGCAAGGCTGCTGCAGCCTTCTGGCAAGTTTGTTATTTTTACCTCTTTGCCAGAGCAAATGAACCGTTACTGGTTAAATCATTATTTTCCTAACATGCTTGCTCGTTCTGTTGAGCAAATGCCGTTGTTGGATAATATTCAGTGTGCGCTACATGTGGCGAAGCTTAGAGTAGTTGAGATTGAGAGATTTTCAGTGTCACCTACAATTAAGGATCTTTTTCTCTACAGCGGAAAATATCAGCCTGAGATCTATTTATCCCAATCTGTCAGGTCTGGAATTTCCTCATTCCGTAACTTATGTTCGGATGCAGAGCTGCAATCGGGGTTGTTGAAATTAAAAGCAGATATTGAAACTGGTAAGATTGAATCTATTCTTAACAATTATGCAAATGATTTAGGAGATTACTGTTTTATCGTTGCAGAAAAAATGGATAACTGGTTTGAAGGAAAAACTTAAGGAATATTTCTATGATCAAGCGTGTGGGTAATACTGATATCCAGCCAAAACACAAAGCCACTTGTCATTGTGGGGCAGTGGAGTTGGAGATTGATTTGCCAGATGGCATTGTTGATCCGCGTCGGTGTGATTGTTCTATCTGCCGCAGAAAAGGGGCTGTAGTTGCGTCTGCATTGTTGTCAGGAATTCGGGTGGTAAAAGGGGAGGCGCTGCTTCGGCTTTATCAATTTAATACGCATCAAGCAAAACATTATTTTTGTTCGGTATGTGGTATTTACACCCACCACCAGCGCCGCTCCAATCCAGAACTTTATGGTTACAACGTGGGATGTCTGGAGGGGGTGAATCCTTTTCTTATTCCCAATGTGCCAGTGAATGATGGCGTTAATCATCCGGCTGATCGACAGTAAATATTTCCTTTCCTGCTAACTGCGCGCCGCCAGCAGTGTCAGCCCCGTCCATTTTTTAAACGCGCGCCGTAAATTGGCGACATCGTGGAAATGTAATTTTTTTGCAACTTGTTCGCTGCTGTAGCCTTCCTGATTAATCCAATAAACGGCTAGGTCTTTGCGTACCTGATCGTAAATGGCCTGAAAGTGGCTGCGATGTTTTTTGAGTTTGCGTTTAAAGCTTGCGCTGCTCATGCCGAAATCGGCAGCGGTTTGTTCTAAGTTCGGATCAGTGGCGATATTGCTATTCAGGTAATCATAGACGGCGGCAAGAAAGCCTTTGGTGGGAGCCTCTATTATATTGGTTGAGTGATCTGTAAAAATTTCTGCTGTTATATCCGCATTTTTCACCCATGGCTGATAACAATATTCGCGGGCGATAGCCATGGCATTGCGCTGGCAATCAAAGTGAATATTCCCGCCCAGGTGTACTTCATACTGTTCGATATAGGTCGGTGCCTTATGGGAAAAATAAAATTGCCAAGGCAGGCGGCTGTTGGAAAGCCAGCGCGCAAGGCTGCTGATAGCAGTAGTTAACGCTTCTACTAAAAAAATAAATGAATCCTCAGCGCCACAGGCATCTTGCCAATAGAGCACTAGCGCATCACCTTCATAGCAGCGGCGAATATTAATCAGTGGGCTTAAAAACACTTGGTATTTCAGCAGGGTATCAATCAACTCATCGAGATTGGTTGAAGCCATTAATTGATCGCTAATAACCGCAATCTTGCCCGGTAACAATTGGTGCCCCGCTAAAAAGCTGAGGTCGTCAGTGGAGATATTTTTGGTGATGTTTTGGATTAACTGCAGCAGTTGTTCCGGGCAGATGCGGTGATCTGGGCGATGAATGTCCTCGCAAAAAATACCGGTGTGGCGCAGCAGCTTGTGTTCTGGAATTGCCCTTGTCTGTGCCAGGTCGATAAATTCTGTTGGCCAAAAGTGGGAGTGCACTATAGCGCTGTCCCGCTCGTAGTAAACCGGCGGCACAGGGCACAGCGGAAATTCTACAGACTCGCTCATATCAAGCTGCGCGCAATTGTTGCGAGTCGCGCTGTTCCTTGGCATGGAGTAATGCTTGGGTGGCGCGGGCGATTAAACTGTCGGGTGTATCTGCTTCTGCCGTTTGCCCGCAGCTGAAGGCGATACCGATGCTCACGGAATGAAAAATACTATCCTGCTGTTGTTGCGGTTTAAAGGCAAAATGGCGCACGGCCTGGGATATTTCCGCCGCAATAGTATTGGCCATGAGTTTGCCCGTGTTCGGTAGCAACAGCGCAAAGCGATCGCCTGCATAACGGCAGAGTAAATCATTGCGGCGAATATTGAGCAGCAATAACTCGCTTAATGAATGTAATAGATTGTCACCTTCACGATTACCATAGCGGCGATTAATCTGGGCAAAATTATCAATATCAATCAGCACTAACGCCAGCGGATTTTCCTGATTACCCTGTGCCAATTCGTGCTGTAATTGCACGCGTAAATAATGTGCGCCGCTTAAACTGGTGGTGAAGTCAAGCCCGCGGTGCTCACGAAAAAGCCGCTCGCGTTTACGCAATTGTTCAGTAATTAATAGCTGTTCTTTGTGCCAGTGATAAATACCCAAGGTTAATAAAATTAACCCTATCGGCATAAAGCCCGATTCAATCCAGTGATCCCAGAGTGCCCCTTCGGGAAAATAAATGAATTCGTCCAGCCAATCCTGAAAGCCAGCAATAAATACCGCACTCAGCCCCAAGCTGAGAAATTGTGTCACGCGCCCAGCGGGGCGACTGTGCAAAATCAATAACAGCCAAATTAATGCCAACAATGCCAAGCCGCCCTCGCCAACTATGTCTAGCCAATTCCATTCGCTAGTGGTTTTTATATCGCCACTGGCAAGGCTGCCAACTAAAGCCAGATTGGCCGCCAGTGCGAGAAAAAGCAGTTTCCATTTGTGTAGTGCGAGCATAGAGCGTGAATCCACAGCAGTGAAATATGAATAATGGCTGACACCCTTAACAAATTGTTGTGACACTTTTGTGACTGCATGGGGCGATTCTTTCGTTATATTTTTTTAGTGAGATGAGTGATAAAGGGCGGCAAATCAGCTCAGATGATTTTTGCTGGGCAAGCGCTACAGGTAACAGAAGTGTCACAGAGCAACCCTAGTTTGGCGCTGTTGAAATCAATCACTCGCTTGGGGACTCATTGTGAAAAACGTATTACCTAATCTGTTTGCTAAAACCTGTCTGGCATTAGTTGTTGCCGGTGTTGCTGCTCAGGCTGCAGCCGACGGGCGCATTGAAGGTGAAATTAAAGCGACTGACAAAGGCATTGCCCTGCAGGGCGCCAAGGTACGCATTAAAGAATTAAAACGCGAAGCGGTAAGCCAGCGCGATGGCCGTTTTGTATTTTTGGATGTAAAGCCCGGTCAATACACCTTGGAGACGAGTTATATCGGTGCGGATAATATTTCGCGCACCATTGTGGTTGAAGATTTAAAAACCACGCGCGCCAGTTTTCAGTTGCAGGGTGTGTCCGGTTTGGTTGAAAACGTCATTGTTATTGGTCAGGCGGCGGGCATTAATAAGGCGCTGAATAAACAGCGTAGCGCCGACAATATTATTACCTCGGTTTCGGCAGATGCGATTGGCCAATTTCCGGATACCAATGTATCCGAGTCGCTGCAACGTTTACCGGGTTTGTCGATTGAGCGTGATCAAGGTGAGGGCCGTTACGTACGTGTACGCGGTATGAGCCCGGATTACAACGCGGTGACAATTAATGGCGTTGGTGTGCCGGGGCCGGATGCCGATCGTCGCGCGGTGGCGTTGGATGTAATTCCTTCTGACTTATTAGAAAACCTGACGGTGACAAAAAGTTTGACGCCGGATATGGATGCCAACTCTCTCGGCGGCACTATTGATGTACAGAGTTTGTCGGCATTTGATCGCGATGGTTTTTTCTATCAATTAACCGCCGAAGGCAGCTTTGATGAAAACACCGAGGAATACAGCCCAAAAGTTGCTGCCACAGCGAGTAACCAATTCAGTATCGGTAATGACGACAATAATGTAGGTGTTGCGTTTGGTGTAAGTTCTTTTAAGCGCGAATTCGGTTCAGATAACGTCGAAACCGGCGGTGCATGGAATTTTGATGAGGACGCGGCGCGCCTGGAGGAAATGGAGCAGCGCGATTATCGTATTACCCGTGAGCGCTCTGGTTTGACTTTGAATCTGGATTACAAACCTAGCGAAAATACCGATTTGTTTTGGCGTAATTTGTATAGCGAATACACGGATGCGGAAATTCGTTTAGCGAACGTTATTGAATTTGAAGAGGAGGTTGTTGCCGGTCAAACACGCGCTGCAGAAGTCCAACGTGAATTAAAAGATCGCACTGAAACGCAAAAAATTCTTTCTACGTCATTGGGTGGTCAGACCCGTCTGGATAATTGGACGGTGGATTATCGCGTTGCTTACAGCAAATCCAGCGAAGACGAGCCGCAGAATATCGCGGGCGCCGTATTTAAAATTGACGATGACGTGATTGCCGATGAGACATTTGATCTCTCCTTTAACAATAGCAAAAAAATCAGTTTGACCGCGCCCGCCGAATTTTATCAAAGTGCCAGTTATAAATTGGATGAAGTCGAGTTAGGCAGCACTAATACCAACGACGAAAGTACGGCGGTAAATATGGATTTCACCCGCGAATTGGAATTGGGTAGCAATGCTGCGCAACTAAAATTTGGGGCAAAACATCAGGCGCGCAGCAAGGATAACGATTTGGCTGTCTGGACGTCGGAAGATTTTGTGGGTGATACCTCCCTGAGCGCTTTTTCCGGCGAGGCCGTGGATTACAAACTGGGTCAGTTTGGTAATCAAATCAATGCCCGTGCGATAAAGGCAGCTATAGGTGAGCTGGAAGAGGATACCGCTGAATCCAGTATTGGTGATTACGAGATTACCGAAGATACCTCTGCAGCCTATTTAATGGGGCGAATTGATATTGATAACTGGCGCATACTCACCGGTGTGCGTTATGAAAATACAGACTTCACTGCTGAAGGCTTTTCGTATAACAGCGAAGATGAGGCAATAACCACGCAAAACTTTAGTAACTCTGATGATTACTTCTTACCGGCGCTGCATATTCGCTACAGTATCGATGATAAAACCCAAGTGCGTGCGGCCTGGACTAATTCCGTGGTGCGCCCCGGTTTTGCACAGTTATCACCCGGTCAGTTAATCGAAGAGGACGACGGTGATGTTGAGGCAGAATTTGGTAACCCGGCATTAAAATCGCTTGAGTCCAGCAATATTGATTTGGGCATTGAACATTACCCGGGCATGGCGAGCGTGCTCTCTGCATTTGTGTTTTATAAAGATATAGAAAATTTTGCCTATCAAACGGATTTGGGCGGCACCGCCGGTTATGAAGAATTTGATAAGGCTTTTACTTATGTCAATGGTGATTCAGCAGAATTAATGGGCATTGAATTGGCGGCATCCAAACAATTCACGCAATTGCCGGCGCCTTGGGATGGTTTATTGATTGGCGGTAACGCTACCTTTGTGGACTCCACTGCAGAAATTGGTGGTTATGACGACGGTGAATTTATTGCACGCGATATCCCCATGCCCAGTCAGTCGGATACCTCGGCTAACCTGATGGTGGGTTATGAATCTGATTTGATCAGCATGCGTTTATCGGCCAATTACAAATCCAATTATTTGTTGGAAGTGCTTGATCCCATGGAAGCAAATTACGATGCCTATGTGGATGATCAAGTCCAGCTGGATTTCTCCCTGCGTTATTACTTGACTGAAACCATTAAGCTGCATTTTGAAGCGCTGAATTTAACCGATGAGGTCTATTACACCTACGTGAACAAGCATAATTACAATGCCCAGTATGAGCGCTACGGTGCAACTTATAAGTTGGGCATTACCTTTATGCAATTTTAATAATGAATTAAGTTTGCTGCTGTAATTTGTGTGATGGTTGTGATTAGTCGATTTTTTATAATAATCACAGCTGTCACTTTTAATTTGAGAGTAAAGCTATGAATAAAAAATATTTTCCGCAAATCCTGGCGGTTGTTCTTGGGGTTTGTTCATTCTCTGTGATGGCGATTTCACCAGGCAATAAATTGCTTACTGCCAAGTTGAATGCAGACCTGGTTGCGCCGCTCCCGCTGCAAAAAAATCAGCAAGCAACGTATTTAACTCTGGGTGATAACAACCAAATTCATTGGCGTGCGGCAAGTGGTGAATCATTAGCGCAGTTAGATCAAGCCGCTGAGTTATTGGATTGGCGCTACCCGGTGACTGTGCAAACGCAAGGCAAATCCATACCTGGTCTTATCGCCGCTACCGTATTTTTACCGGAACAACAGCCGGGTTTGGTTGCATTAAACCCTGCGACAGGTGAGCTGAGTGAATTGCTGCGAGTGCCTACCCCCGCGTTTAAAATTGAAAATATTTGTTTGAGTCGCGCGGCGGGCGATAATTTGTCGCTGTATTTATTGGATGAGCGCGGCACTGCCGAGCATTGGTTAGTTATTGATGCCAATGGGAAGCCGGATGCAAAACTGTTGCGCCGAGTACCGATTGCGCCGAATAGCAAAGCCTGCGCCGTAGATGATGCACAGGATTTATTATTTATCGCCGAAGAAGGCGTGGGTATTTGGGCGCAGGGTGCGAGTGAGGAGTCATCACCCGGTCGTATTGCGGTGGATATGCAGCAGCCGTTTGGAAAATTGCCGGGCAGTGTGGAATCGCTGGTGGTTATGCCTCAAGGTTTAGTCGCGGCGATTGCTGAGGAAAAACAGCTCGCGGTTTATTCCGTGCAACAGGGTAAATTTACGCAGCAGCAACAAATCGACTTACCGCAAACCGATGAACCGGAAGTGGTGAAGGCTGCGTATGTGGCTGAGCAAAAAAGCCTGGCGTTAATCGTAAACGATGAAAAAACCGGTAACCATTTACTGCAATTGCCGTGGAATCCGACAGCTCAACAATCACCCGCACATCCGATTGTGACCGTTACTGCTGATGTGCAAACCGAGTCGATGCTGCGTTTTGGCGATGCGGCAGATGACCCTGCGATTTGGGTCAATAAAAAGCGTCCGCAAAAAAGTTTGATACTCGGCACCAATAAACAACAGGGTTTATTTGTTTACGACTTGCAGGGCCGTGAGGTGCAGCATTTTAATACGGGCAAACTCAATAATGTCGATGTTCGTTACGGTGTGCGCCTAGGCAAAAAAGTAGTTGACCTAGCGGTGGCGACTAACCGCGATGATAATAGTTTGTCCATTTACACTATTGATCCACGCAGCGGTAAATTAGCCTTTTCTGGCAGTGTTGCGACCGACATGAAAGAAATCTATGGTTTTTGTATGTATCAAGCGCCTGCCAGTGCAGCGCAACCTGAAGGTGCACTCTATGCGATTCCCAACGATAAAAGTGGTGAGTTCCAACAAATCCAATTGAGCGCCGCAGTGAGTGCTGCAGATAAAAATGTTGTGCAGTGGCAGGGGCAAGTCAAGCGCCGTTTTTCTGTAGAGAGCCAACCTGAGGGCTGTGTCGCCGACGATAAAAACCAACGTTTATTTGTAGGTGAGGAGGACGTTGCGCTCTGGACTATTGGTGCTGAACCCGCTAGCGGAACTCGTTTGGAGAAAGTACTTGGTGCCGGTGAAATTCTGGTCGCGGATATTGAAGGTGTCGGTGTTTATCAGGGCAAAAACCAATCCTTTTTGGTGATCTCCAGTCAGGGCAATAACAGTTTTGTGATTTTGGATGCAGTCGCACCTTACGCCTTGCGCGGCATTCTGCGCATCGCACTGGATGCCACTAAAAATATTGATGGTGTTTCTGAAACCGATGGCTTGGAAGTGAGCAGTATTGATTTTGGCGCTGCATTTCCAGAGGGTATGTTGGTAGTGCAAGACGGCCACAAGGTGATGCCGGAAGCACCGCAAAACTTTAAATATGTAAGTTGGGAAAAAATTCGTCGCGCATTAAATTTGCCTACAGAATAGTTAATGCGCGCCGATGTTTCGGGCAAGGGCTTTATTGGCCCTTGCGCGATTCGCGAATATAAAAACGTGCGTCTTTGGCGTGGCGATAGCAGTTGTCAAAATTTTCCACGGTTTGCATGGTTCGTGCACTGGTAATTAACCCTAAGGCTTTGCCGTAGCTGACCGTGCCACTAAAACCTTCTGCTTTGGCGATCGACAGTTCACTCCAGGCCGCATCCACCTCGCTGGCGCATGCAGTGCGATACTGGGTTTTGCCTGCGCAAGCAGAGAGCGACAGGGCAATAACAAGCAGGGCGCTGATTGAAGGTATTTTTACGGCTGGCATAGGTTGCTCCATCTAAGTGAACGGGATTGTTGTATCAATCAAGAACTTTGATTAAGACAAGGTGCTGAAGTTCCTATTCTCTACCGCGTGCTCGCGAATGCAAGCAGTCATTTGCGATTTCAGGCGTGCTGGATTTGCGTTGCACCGAGCAGCTGCTGATCAATAATCGCAATGGCCTGCTGCAGTACTTCATTGAACGGCGCACGCACATCAATATCCACCACATCTGTTTCATCAACCGGGCGCTCCAAGCTATCGAATTGGCTGCTGACCAGGCTCGGTGCCATAAAGTGCCCGGCGCGATTATCGACCCGCTGCTGGATGGTACTGATATCGCTGTGCAGAAACAAAAACAGGGTTTTGCGGCCCGCGTTGCGCAATTCCTCGCGATGCGCGCGTTTTAAGCCGGAGAAGGCGAGGGTGGCATGTTTGCCTTCGTTGGCGGCGGCGCTGAAGTAATCGCGCATGCGCATTACCCAGGGTAGGCGCATCGCATCGTCCAGCGGTAAGCCCTGGGCCATGCGGTCGCGCGCCTCCTGGCTGTGAAAGTCGTCACCGTCCAAATACGCGTAGCCATAGTGAGCTGCCAGCGCTTGGGCGAGGGTGGATTTACCACTGCCAGAAACACCCATCACAATAATCAGGCAGGTCTGGGCGTCAGGGTTGCTGGGTTGCGCTTGGCGGTGAGATTGCATCGCGATCTTCCTGGGATGGGTGTTGATAAGGCTGGGATACTAGCGGCTTGGCGCCTAATTAGCCATCGAATGATAGCGCAATCATTTTGATCGTGGTAGGGTATAAAAAAATAATCAATAACCAACCACTACATCCTGCCAAAAAGCACTAAAAACCATGAAAAAATCGAGAAAAGGCGGTTCTGACGGCAAAATTACTCTGGTCGATGTGGCGCTTGCTGCAGCGGTCAGCCCCATCACTGTGTCACGGGTTATCAATCAGCCGGATAAAGTGTCTGAGTCCGCCCGGCTCAAGGTGCAGAAGGCTATCGATGAGCTGGGTTATATCCCCAATCAGCATGCCAGCTCGCTTGCCTCTTCGCGCTCGGGCGTGATTGGCGTCGCCATTCCCTCGCTCAGCAACGTGGTCTTTACTGATGTATTGCGCGGTATTTATAAGGTGATGGGGGCGGCGGGTTATAAGGTCTTGTTGGTCGACACCCATTACTCGCCCCTCGAAGAAGAAAAAATGGTGCGCACTCTGCTCAGCCAATCGCCCGAAGGGCTAATCATTACCGGTGGCGACCAAACGCCCGCCTGCGACCAGTTGCTGCGTAAATCGCGTATCCCGCTGGTGCAAATCATGGAGCTGTTACCTAACCCCATAGATATGAATATCGGTTTTTCCCACTTCTTGGCGGGTACTGATGTGGTCGCACATTTGCTGGCCAAAGGCTGCAAGCGCATTGGTTTTATTGGTGCGCGTATGGATTCACGGGTGCAGCAGCGTATTCGCGGTTACACCCAGGCGCTTAGCCAGCAGGATCTATTTGAGGCCAGCCTGATCGCTACCTCGCCCGAACCCTCCTCCATCGCCTTGGGTGGTGCCTTGTTCAAGAGTTTGATGGCAGCCAACGAAGGCCGTATTGATGCCGTGTTTTGCGCGAACGATGACTTGGCACTGGGGGCATTATTTGAGGCCCAGCGCATGAATATTGCGGTGCCCAAACAATTGGCGATTTGTGGCTTTAACGATATTGAGGCCGCGGCGTATGTTAACCCCTCGCTCACCAGTGTGGCGGTGGGCCGTTACGAAATGGGTATTAAGGCTGCCGAATTGATTATTCAATCACTCAACAAGCAGCCGCCGGAGCACAAACAAATTGATATGGGTTACGCCATCAAACAGCGCGACTCTACTAATCGCCAAGCCTAATTTTCAACAATAATCAAAACCGGGACAGCCTATGACTACTTCAACAAATGATCGCTTGGCGCGGCTTTCGCTGCGCGAAAAAATGGGCTTTGCGCTGGGCGATTTGGGTTTTAATTTGTATTGGGCCAGTATCGCCTCGTTTTTAGCTGTGTTCTACACCGATGTATTTGGCATTCCCGCTGCGGCGGCTGGCACCATGTTTTTAGTGACCAAAATTATCGATGCGATTACCGATCCGATTATGGGCGCGGTGGCGGATCGCACCAAAACCCGTTGGGGAAAATTTCGCCCCTATTTAATTTTTGCCGGTGCACCCATGGCGGGCGCTGCGGTCATCACTTTTAGTACGCCGGAATTAAGTGATAGTGGGAAAATTATTTATGCCTACATCACTTACTCGTTGATGATGTTGTGTTACACCATTTTGAGTACGCCCTACTCATCGCTTTCAGGGGTGATGACAGCGCACCCGCAAGAGCGCAATACCCTGATCAGTTTTCGTTTTATCGCCGCGTTTGCGGGCACAACATTGGTGAATAAATTTACCTTACCGCTGGTGGATTATTTGGGGGCGGGCGATGAATCTTTAGGGTGGCAGCTCACCATGGCGCTCTATGGCCTGATTGCGGGTACCGCATTTGCAATTACTTTTTTTTCCACCCGCGAGCGCATTGCGCCACCGCCGCAACAAAAAACCTCACCTTGGGGGGATATTAAAGATCTGCTCGACAATCGCCCCTGGTTGATTTTAATCGGGTTAGCCATTGTGATTATGATGACTATCACCCTGCGCGGCGGATCGAGTTACTACTATCTAAAATATTATTTGCTACGCCCGGAATTAATTTCTGATTATTTATTTGTACAAGGTTTGGCGCTTGGTGTGGGCGCTGCCATCACGCCGCTGCTCACTAAATACGTTGATAAAACCAAATTATTAATGCTGCTGATGGCGATTGTGGGCGTGCTTTCGATCGCTATGTATTTTGTTCCGGCAGAGTATGTGTCGGTTATTTTTGTGCTGAATATTTTGATCAGTTTGGCGCTTGGCCCCAAGTCGCCGCTAGCCTGGTCAATGTACGCGGATTCTGCAGATTACACCGAATGGAAAACCGGGCGCCGCGCAACAGGCATGACATTTTCTGCTGCCACTTTTGCACAAAAATTGGGTGGTGCATTGGGCTCGGCGGTAATGTTGTGGGTGTTGGCGGGCATAGGCTATGTTGCTAAAGAAGCGCAGTCTGACGCTTCGCAAACCGGTATTGCATTATTGCAAACAGTTATCCCCGGTGTAATTGCATTGATCGCGGTAGCGGTTATTAGTTTTTATCCTTTAACCAACGCCATGCTCGCGCAAATTCAGTCCGATTTGAAAAACCGCGAAGTGCCGACTCCCTGATTATTCTCCCTTGTGCCGCACTGGTTTAGTACCGGATTGCGGCATTTTTTTTGCCCGCTTTTTTGTCCGTTATTTTGCCGGAGTGTGTTATGTCCAAACCATTATTGCAGCCCGCCCAGCAGGGGCAGCGCTATGAATTGTATTCCCCCACCTCGCTGCCACGCGCTGCCGGTTTTTTGTGGAATCAGCGCATGATGATTCAGGTTACCTGTCGCGGTTATGCGGTTGCCCAATTTATGCAGCCAGAGCCCGCGAAATATGCCTACGCACCAAATCTGGAAGCAAAAACATTTATGCAGCCAGAGCAACCCTATTACGCCCATCACCCCGGCCGTTTTTTTTATATCAAAGATGAAGAGACCGGTGAGATTTTTTCTGCGCCTTATGAACCGGTGCGCGCACTTTACGAAAATTTTGTATTTTCAGTGGGTAAAAGTGATTTGCGCTGGACTGTGCAAGCGTTGGGTATTGAAGTTGAACTCGGTTTGTCACTGCCTGTGGCAGATGTAGTTGAACTCTGGGATGTAAAAATCACTAATCGCTCTAAGCGTGCACGCCGCATTAGTGTTTATCCCTATTTCCCGGTGGGTTATATGTCGTGGATGAATCAGTCGGCCGAGTATCGTGCAGACTTGGGCGGTATTGTCGCCACCTGCGTAACGCCTTATCAAAAAGTCGCGGATCATTTTAAAAATAAATTTTTCAAAGACAAAACGTTTTTCTTGCACGATCGAGCCCCCGTCGCCTGGGAGGCTAAACAAGAAACTTTTGAAGGCGAGGGCGGCTTGCACAATCCCTCTGCGCTGCAGGAAGATTTATTGCGTGGCGGCGATGCGCGCTATGAAACGCCAGCGGCGGTACTGCAATATCGTTTGGAATTGGCTGAATCAGCCCAACAGCAATACCGGTTTATGTTTGGCCCCGCATTTGATGATGCGGAAATACAGCAGTTGCGCGAAAAATATTTAAGTGCCGACGGTTTTGCGCAGGCACAGGCGAATTACGCTGACTATATCCAAAAAGGTAGTGGTTGCTTGCAGATCGAAACTCCCGATACCGAATTGGATAATTTTGTAAACCACTGGCTGCCGCGGCAGGTTTTTTATCACGGCGATGTCAATCGGTTAACGACCGATCCGCAAACGCGTAATTACTTGCAAGATAATATGGGCATGACCTTTATTAAACCGCAGGTTGCGCGCGCGGCATTTTTGCATGCGCTGAGTCAGCAAGAAGTGTCGGGCGCAATGCCCGATGGCATTTTGTTGAGTGCGGAGGCTGAGTTGAAATATATCAACCAAATTCCCCATACAGATCACTGCGTATGGCTGCCGGTATGTTTAAAAACCTACCTTGATGAAACTAATGACTATGCGCTTTTGCGGGAAATGGTCGCAGGTCATGACGGCAAAACCTTGTCGGTATTTGAGCGGATTAGCAATGCAATGCGCTGGTTATTACAGGCGCGAGATCAGCGCGGTTTAAGTTTTATCGCCCAGGGTGATTGGTGCGACCCCATGAATATGGTGGGTTACAAAGGCAAGGGCGTTTCCGGCTGGCTTTCGGTTGCCACCGCTTACGCATTGAATTTGTGGGCGGATGTTTGCGCAAAACTTGCGGAGGAAAATTTGCAGCAGGAGTTTCGTGCGGGTGCGCAGGAAATTAATGTGGCCGTGAATAAATACCTGTGGGATGGCAATTGGTTTGGACGCGGTATTACCGATGATGATGTGGTGTTTGGTGTTAGCAAGGATCAGGAGGGGCGCATCTTTTTGAATCCACAAAGCTGGGCGATTTTAGGTGGTGCGGCAAGTGCGGAGCAGCGTGAAAAAATGATCGCCGCCGTAGAGCAACAATTGGAGACACCTTACGGTGTTGCCATGCTTGCACCCGCTTATACCGCCATGCGCGATGATGTCGGGCGTGTGACCCAAAAACACCCCGGCTCAGCCGAAAATGGTTCTGTTTATAATCATGCGGCGGTGTTTTATATTTTCAGTTTGTTTGGCATCGGGGAGCGGGATCGCGCTTATAAATTGCTGCGCCAAATGATTCCCGGCCCAAGCGAGGCAGATTATCTCCAGCGCGGTCAGTTGCCGGTGTATATCCCGAATTATTATCGTGGCGCTTATCATCAGTATCCACGCACGGCAGGGCGATCATCGCAATTATTTAATACCGGCACTGTGTCCTGGGTTTACCGCTGTCTGGTAGAAGGCGTATTCGGTTTACAAGGTTGCGATGAAGGCTTGCGTGTTGCGCCGCAGTTGCCGTCCGTCTGGAGTCAGGTCAAAGCGGTGCGTCAATTTCGCGGTGCGACTTTCCATGTGGCGATTGCACGCGGTGCAACCGACAAAATTCTGCTGAGCTGCAATGGTGAGTTGTTGGCCGATAATTGCGTGCGGAATATTCAGGTGGGTCAGGTTTATTTATTGAATGTCGTCGTGCCGATGGTTTAGTGCAAAATTAATCTGGTTGTAAAAAACAAAAAAGGCGTGTTTCTCACACGCCTTTTTTTATTAATGGTAATTTTGGATTGTTCATTGGTTTAAAAATCAAAAATCTCACTCAAAATGGATTTTTTCCGCGGCTTGCCGTAACTGTCATACCCAGAATTTTTATGGTGGGCGCCATAGTGTGGGCGATGGTCAATATGCTGGCGATCGTCGCGCCGCTCTTGGGGGCGGTAGTCGCGTTCCGGTTCCCGATACTGCTCACGTTGCGGTGCCGCTTGTGGTGCGGGTGCTGCATCGGCCTGCGCGCGTTCAATCAGTTTGTCCAGCTCGCCGCGATCTAACCAAACGCCGCGACACTTCGGGCAATAATCAATTTCAATGCCGTTGCGATCAGCAATAAGCAGGTGAGGGCGATCAGGGGATTCACTGCAACTTGGGTTTGGGCAATACATGTTCTGATTCTCCGGTGTTTGCGCGTAAGTTAAATACGTAACGACCGGGCACGCGAAACCTTTGTCATTACGACAAAGGTCTCGTTCACAGTTGCTATGCAACTGCCTGTGGCGCCGGAGCTACTGGCTCGTGATGACGACATCCACAGCGGGAACTACTCCCCTTCGGTAGGTGAATTCTTTAGTAACACACCGGCGCTGTCAACTTGCTTCGGTTTTTTTAGTTTTCTTTACGGTTTTTGCTGCTGTTTCTGCGGCGGCAGGTTCTGCTGCTTTGGTTTTGGGGGCTTTGGGTTTGCTGACTTTTGCTGGTGCTGCAGCTTGACGGGCTTTAACAATTGAAAGGTATTTGATCCAGGCTTGTTCAATGGGGCTTTTGGGGACGCTTTGATTGGCAACAACTTTGAGGATATGCAGATCGTCGGTGGTGGGGTCGGACACCTCTTCCTGGGTTATCGCATTGATAAGTGCGCCGTGTTTGCGCACCAGGCGCGCTTGAATGTCAGATAATCCGCCCTTTTCAAATCCTTCGGGGAAATTCACTGCATCCTGAAAGGTTTGTTTCAGATAGTGTTCGCGTGGCAGCATAGGTTATCTCCATTATTAGTATGTGCACTTTGGTGGCAAGGCTGTTGTCAGTGGTACATCTTTTTTTGGGATGACCGGCTGTAATCAGTTATTGCCCCATAAGTCCGTTCGTGTGGCGCCGGACTCTTGTTCCGGTGAAAAGTTGCTGCCGAAGATAATCTGTTTTTATTGCAGTGTATAGAGTCAGTCGGGTGCTTTGTGTGCAATACGAGAAGCGTTTGAGCAAACGGCGGGCATAAAAAAACCGGCCTTAGCCGGTTTTTTTATGCATTAAGTCAAAACAATTAATTAGGCAGCAGCCAATGCTTTGATTTTTGCATTCAAGCGGCTCTTATGACGAGCAGCTTTGTTTTTGTGGATCAGACCTTTATCGGCGATACGGTCGATCACGGCAACTGCTGATACATAAGCGGCGGTAGCTGCTTCTTTATCACCAGTTTGGATAGCGCTCAGCACTTTCTTGAGGTAAGTACGCCCCATAGAGCGCATGCTTGCGTTGTGCTTGCGAGCTTTTTCATTTTGACGCGCGCGTTTTTTGGCTTGGGGTGAGTTTGCCACCTTAGTGCTCCTATATATAAATTCTGGATAAAACTATCGAAAAAGGGTCTAAATTCAAGGACGCGACATTATGCCGTGTTCGGTCGGTTTGTCAACCAAACATATGGTTTTTTGTTCAAACTCCTGCGCCTATTGTGGTGCGTTGGTGGTGCAAGTAGTCATCAAGGGTGTTGAGCCGCTCGGGGGTTCCTACGTCGCTCCAGTGACCATTGTACACTTCGCCAGTCAATTGCCCTGCGTTTATCGCGTGACGAAATACTTCAACCAGAGGGAATTTCTGCCGCTTGAGCGGGTAGTCATCGATGAGCGAAGGGTGAAGCAGGCTTATACCACCAAACGTAAAGCGATGCGGCGCGTTTTTTTCCGGGTCATCAAGCAGCTTGCCCTTATCGGCGAGCGCAAAGTCACCATGCGGATGAAAATCCGGGTTGGGCACTAATAGCAGGTGGCCTTTATTGTCGTTGCGCGCGAGGGCGCGCCCGACAAAATCGCTCAATTCAATATCACACCACACATCACCGTTGACCAGTAGAAAAGGTTCCCTACCCAATAGCTGACTGGCGTGCACTATGGCGCCGCCGGTTTCCAGTGGTTCGGGTTCGGCTGAGTAGTGAATGTTCAGGCCAAATCCACTGCCATCCCCCAGGTGATGGCGGATTTTGTCGCCCAGATAGGCGAGGTTGATGATGACCTCGCGAATACCTGCGCGTTGCAGGTTGAGTAGGTGATATTCGATCAGCGGTTTTCCGCCTGCCCGCAGGAGCGGTTTGGGGGTGTGGTCGGTGAGTGGGCGCATACGATTGCCAAGGCCTGCCGCAAGAATCATGGCTTTCATGTGCGGTCTCCTGCAGTTTGGTAGTCGCGATACCAGTCTTGAGTGGTTGCAATGGGCAAAAGTGTGGTTTTAAACCAATCGGCAAAAGGGCGGAGTTCAGTATAGGCTTCAGCTACCTCCAAGGTGTAGCGAATGACTAGTGGTAGATCCTGTAAATAGCCAGCTTTGCCGTCGCGCAGATTCAGTCGCGCAAATATACCCAGTACCTTGATGTGACGCTGCAGGCCTAGCCAGTCAAGCCAGCGCATAAATTCCGCTTCGCTAATGTGTTGATTGATGAGTCCACGGGCAATCGCTTGTTGGCGATAATCCAGTGCCCAGGTTGTTACTTTGTGTGTTGGCCAGCGCAGATAACAATCGCGCAAGAGCGACACCAGATCGTAGGTAATGCCACCCCAGAGTGCGCCTTGGAAATCTATTACACCCAATTCGCCATCGTTGCAGAGGATCAGGTTGCGCGAGTGGTAATCGCGGTGCACAAAGCTCTGCGGTTGGTTAAGGGCGATAGCTTCCAGTTGGTTAAACGTGTTATCCAGCAGTGCGAGCTCTTCGGGTGTCAGTGAGTAATCCAGCAGTTGGCCGACAAACCACTCGCTGAAAATCTCCAGTTCGCGCCGCAACAGGGCCCGGTCATAGCGTGGAATCAGTAAGGGATCATCAGTGCTTTGTTGCAATTTGAGCAGGTTTTGCATTGCCAGTTGGTAGAGTCCATCTGCATTTTGGGAATCAACAATCTTGAAGAGCAGTTGATCGCCAAAATCTTCCACCAGCAAAAAACCTTGGTTTGTATCGGCAGCAATAATGCGCGGGCTGCGTACAGTTTGATGGGCAATAAACATTGCTATGGCGATAAACTGATTGCTGTCTTCCGTGGTGGGCGGGGCGTCCACGGCAAGAAGGTTTGGGCCTTGATTGAAACGAAAGTAGCGACGAAATCCTGCATCGCTACCGAGGCTGCGCAGTTCGACGGAGGTATTGTTGTCTGCAATTTGTTCAGCTACCCACTGTGCCAGCGCACGGGTGCGGGAATCTTGTTGCAAATTGGCTGTCTGTGGCGAGTCAGTCTTTATATTGTGTGATGACATGTAGTATCCGCATTGGATAAATGTGAGCGAGCCTCTCCCTCGGGGGGCTTGGAATTGACTGAATTCTACCCCACTCGGGTGATTTCCCCCAATTCATTCCCTGTACAGCGGCTTTACAGTAGAATCGCTGCAATTTTTTAGGTGACAGAAAGCAGTGTCACGTATATGAGACCGCGGTTAATGGCTCCAACCCAGAATTACCCCACACAGAAATTGCACAGTCCCTTCTCCCGCTCCCGCTTGGCACTCCTTGTGGCGGCGCAGTGTGCTGGTGCTCTCCTGTCCTTGGCGCCTTTAGCCTATGCACAGGATGAGGTGGCAGTTGTTGATGCAGCAGCTGTAAAGCCAGACCCCAATCAGCAGTTGCGCGAATTGGATTGGGTGCCGCTGGAAGAGTTGACGGCGGAGCAGCGAGCACTGATCCCTGCTGCCTGCTGTGGCTCTTATATAGCTCCCGCACGCGATGATGCAGAGTCAGAGCTTGATCCTGAGAAGGCCAGTATTTTTGGTACGGCGGATTATTCTGAATCCGAAAAGCAGACCAAATTTATCATGCGCGATAATGTTCGCCTGACTCAAGGGCGTCGCTCTTTTTATGCCGATACATTTACCTTTGACAAGGTGAGTCGGGAGGCCGAGCTGGATGGCAACATTCAGGTGCGCGAACCGGGTTTGCTGTTGCGTGCGGATAGCGCTTATGTCGATACGCAAAGCGGCAATGCCCGTCTCGATAATGCGCGTTTTGTAATGTATGAAACGCGAGTGCGTGGGCGAGCTGAAAGCTTGGAGAAGTTTGGCGATAAAATTATCAGCCTGGATCAGGGAACCTTCACCAGTTGTGAGCCGGGCGACAATACTTGGTTGATTGAAGGGTCCAATATCACCCTGCACAACGATAAGCATTATGGCACTGCACGCCATATGCGATTGAAAGTCAAAGATATTCCCATTGCCTACGCCCCGTATTTTCGCTTCCCGATTGGTCCAGATCGTCTTACCGGGTTTCTGTTTCCGTCTGTCGGCTTTGATACCAGTGATGGGATTGATGAGTTCTCTGCCCCTTTTTATTGGAATATTGCCCCCAATTACGACGCCACATTTACGCCTCGTTACCTGGCAGATCACGGCTACATGCTGTTGAGCGAATTCCGTCACAAGTCGGTGTATTTTGATACTGAATTGAGCGGCAGCTCCCTGGGCAATGATCGTGGTGGATTCAGCGAGCGCTTACAGGATCAAATTGAGGCGGGTGAAATCAGTGAGGCGCAAGCCTACCCTTACAAAGGAAAGGATCGCTGGCAATACAGCCTGGTTCAGACCGGCGGGCGCAATCAGCGCTGGTCAACGCTCGTTGATTACACTGAAGTGAGTGACACAGATTACCTGCGCGATGTCGATCGGGGATCAGTCGATCTCAATCGCCAGGCCTACATTCGCCAGAGTGCTGCCGCAGGTTATCGTACCGATAATTGGCGCTTGGACGGCAAAATCGAGGAATTCCGGCTCCTGACTGATCGTCAGTTGCCCTATCGCGAGCTGCCGCGCTTGTCGGCGGATGGTAACTACCGCTTTGACGACTGGGTTGTTGGGTTGGAGAACGAGTATGTTAACTTCTCAATGAACCGTTATTTCAGTGATGATCCTGCCAATGCGTCGAAGCTAGGGGATTTGATTGTCGGTGAGCGTCTGCGTACCAACTACAGTCTTCATTGGGATAAAAAATACACTGCCGGTTATATCAAGCCTGGCGCAGGAGTGAAAACGCTGGCCTATCACCTGGACGCCGGCAATATGCGCGCTGATGCCGAGACTGAGCAGCAATTTGCCGCCCCTCAAGGCTCCCTCGATATGGGGTTGTTTTTTGAGCGCGACACCAATCTCTTTGCAGAAGACTTTACCCAAACGCTTGAACCTCGTGCCTACTATCTCTACCGCGACTACGAAGACCAGTCTTCGCTTTATCGTTTGACCTCTGATACGAGTTACGTGAACTTCGATACCTCGGATATAGTGTTTACCTACAACCAGCTGTTTCGCGACACTCGCTTCTCCGGTGGTGATCGTATTGATGATGCAAATCACCTTACGCTGGGGGTGACCAGTCGTTTTGTAGAATCTACTACCGGGGTAGAGCGGCTGCGTATGAGTGTTGGTCAAATCACCTATTTTGATGATCGCCGCGTGGGAATACTCGATAAACCGGATGACTATGCGAATACCCGCACCAGCTCTGCTATTGCGGGTGAGCTAAGCGCGCAGCTTGGCGATCACTTTCGTTTGACCAATGATGTGCTCTACGATCATCAAAGTGAAAAACTCAGTGCGCTCAGCAGCAGTTTGCATTACATGGATGATCGCTATCGGATTTTTAACCTTGGCTATCGTTACAATCGCGATCCAGTATCCCTGAGCCCACTCGATACCAGCTCATCTATTGGTAAAACCCGCAATCAATTGGATGTCACCACTCTCTGGCCGGTCAGCAACCAATGGGCGGTTATTGCCCGTACCAATTACGATTTTACGTACAATGCGGAACTCGACACCTTTGCCGGGCTCGAATATACCGATTGTTGTTATCGGGTTCGCATTCTGGCGCGCCAGTGGGTGGATTTTGATTTCAGCGAAAACTTTATGGAAAACCTCAAGAGCAATGACTATGACCGCGGCATCTTCTTTGAAGTGCAGTTGCGTGGTTTTGGCACCTTGAGTCAGCGTATTAGTAACCTGCTCGACAATGCCATGTACGGCTACGGCGAGCGTGAAGCATCTTTACAATAAAACAGTGATTGAATTATGAGTAAGCGTCAAAACCCTCTGGGCTGGAAAGTAGTACTGGGTGGCCTCTTATTGATTGGCAGCCAGCTCGGCATGGCACAAAACGGTGCCGTATCACTGGATCGTGTGGTAGCAATTGTCGATAAAGATGTTGTGCTGGAAAGTGAATTGAATGCCCGCAAAGTGTCAATCATGGAGCGGCTGCGTGGCCAGTATCAACAGCTACCGCCGGAAGATGTGCTCAATAAACAAATTCTGGAGCAGTTGATTATTGAGCGCATTGAGCTAGGCATGGCCGAGCGCTATGAGATCACCATTGAAGAATCTGAAATCGATCAGGCGATTGGCCGTGTGCTGCAAAAAAACCAGATCACATTGGCGCAACTGGAGGCCGATTTACAGCGTCAGGGTTTGAATCTGGATGGTTTGCGCAAGCAGATGCGCAATGAGTTGACCATCAATAATTTGCAGCAGGGTGTTGTTAATAGCCGCATTAAAATCACCGAGCAGGATATCAATAACTTCCTGGCCTCCAGTGATGGGAAATATGCCACCTCGCCCGACTATCATATAGGCCACATTTTGATTGCGGTATCGAGCAGCGCCGATGCCGAAGCGATTGCGGAAGCGGAAAAACAAGCTAACGATATCTACCAGAAACTGTTGAATGGCAGTGACTTTGCACAAATGGCAATCAGTTTCTCCAATGATCAGGCCGCCTTGCAAGGTGGTGATATCGGTTGGCGCAAACTCGCGCAGTTGCCGGAGTTGTTTGGCAATCAAATGCTTGGTTTGGCTGAAGGGCAGGTGTCCAAACCATTCCGCAGTGGTGCAGGTTTTCATATCCTGAAAAATATTGAGCAGCGTGGTGGTGGCGAGCAGTTGGTTGAGCAGACCCATGCGCGCCACATTCTGGTTAAAACCTCTGAAATTATGGATGACGCCCAGGCGCGCCAGAAATTGTTGGACTTGAAAGCGCGTATTGAAAAAGGCGAAGACTTTGCTGTGCTTGCACGGGAAAACTCAGAAGACACAGGTTCGATGTTAAGTGGTGGGGATCTCGGATGGTCCATGCCCGGGATGTTTGTAGCAGAGTTTGAAGAGGCTATGAAAAATACGCCAATCAACGGCATCAGCCGCCCCTTCAAGAGTCAATTTGGTTGGCACATACTGCAAGTATTGGAGCGCCGCAAAGAAGATATGAGCGATAAGATGAAGCGCAACCAGGCTGCAAACGTTTTGCGTGCGCGTCGTTTTGATGAAGAGTTCCAGCTTTGGTTGACCCAAATTCGCGAAGAGGCTTACGTCGAAATCAAGCTCTAAGCGAGTGCGCCGCCTGAGCGGTGCATCGGCAATAAGCGCGGCTAAAAATGGGATTGCACACTGCAATTTTGTTTTTGGCCGCTGTGCTTTTTGAGCAATCATTTTTTGTTGTGCATTATTTTTCACCCGACTTCTTCAGGCACTGATATTTATGACCAGCTGTTTTCGTATCGCACTTACTCCCGGTGAACCGGCGGGCATAGGCCCGGATTTGGTAATCGCTCTCGCGCAGGAACCGCAGGATTATGAAATTGTAGCTATTGCCGATCCCCAGCTGCTGCAAGCGCGTGCGGCTCAATTAGGTATGCCGCTGCGGTTGCGTATTATCGATCTGCAGGATGCCCCACGTCCAAGTGTTGCCGGGGAGCTGGCAGTATTGCCAATCGCTCTGGCGGAGCCCGCTGAGCCCGGCAAGCTGAAGGTGTGCAATGCGCCCTATATTTTACAAACACTGGATGCGGCGATTAACGGTTGTCTCGCAGGGGATTTTGCCGCACTGGTAACCGGCCCGGTGCAAAAAAGTGTGATCAATGATGCGGGTATTCCATTTAGTGGTCACACTGAATATCTCGCCGATAAAACCCATACCGCGAAAGTCGTCATGATGTTGGCAACTGAGGGGTTGCGTGTGGCACTGGCAACAACCCATTTGCCGCTCAAAGATGTTGCTGCTGCAATTACCCGTGATGAACTCACACAGGTGACGGAAATTCTGCAGCGCGATTTACAGTTGCAATTTGGCATAGCGCAGCCGCGCATTTTGGTTTGCGGTTTAAACCCCCATGCGGGGGAGGGCGGTCATTTGGGGCGCGAAGAAATTGAGGTGATTGAACCGGTGCTGGAGCAACTGCGCGCGCGCGGCATGAGCCTGATTGGCCCGCTGCCCGCCGACACTTTATTTACGCCCAAATATTTGGACAAGGCCGACGCGGTGCTCGCCATGTATCACGATCAAGGGTTGCCCGTATTAAAATATAAAGGTTTTGGTCAGGCGGTGAATGTCACGCTCGGCCTGCCGATCATTCGCACCTCAGTCGATCACGGCACCGCGTTGGATCTGGCCGGCACCGGCAAAGCTGATTTAGGCAGCTTGCGCACCGCGTTGGCTTACGCCATGGCAATGGTACAAGCAAAAACACGCGCTAATTTATTGGAACAAATTTCATGAGCAAAAATGTTATTCAGGAATCCCAACACAAAGCGCGCAAACGTTTTGGTCAAAACTTTTTGATTGATCACGGTATTATTCGCGACATAGTTCGTTCAGTGCACCCGCAAAAAACAGATCAAATTGTCGAAATCGGTCCAGGTAAAGGCGCGATTACCCAATTGCTTGCTGATAGCTGCGACAATCTCAGTGTGATTGAACTGGATCGCGATTTGGTTCCCTGGTTAAAAGTAAAGTTTGAACATCATCCCAACTTTCAATTGTTTCAGGCCGATGCGCTGCAGTTTGATTTTAATCAGTTAATTAAAAACGAACAGCCTCTGCGCATTGTGGGCAACTTGCCCTATAACATTTCCACGCCATTAATTTTTCACCTGCTGACTTACGCCAATAAAGTGCAAGACATGCACTTTATGCTGCAAAAAGAAGTCGTAAAACGGATGGCCGCACAACCGGGCGATGGCGCCTATGGCCGTTTGGGAATTATGGTGCAATATTATTGTGCGGTAGAAGATTTATTTGATGTGCCGCCTACCTCGTTTGACCCAGCGCCAAAAGTGGATTCGGCGATCGTGCGCCTTACTCCTTATGCACAATTACCCTATGTTGCAAACAATATAAAAAGTTTGGAAACATTGGTGAACGTCGCATTCCAGCAGCGCCGTAAAACTTTGCGCAATTCGCTTAAACAATTATTAAGCGCTGAGCAAATGGAGTCGCTACCGGTTGATCTTGGCCTGCGTCCAGAGGAAATCAGCTTGCCCGAATATGTGGCGATGAGCAATTTATTGGGCGAGCTTTCGTTAAATTCTGCGGTCATCAGCAGTGGTGATAAATAAAATGTGTGCGATCCAGGTATCAGTAAAAACAACTTATATTAATGCCCAGTCGGAGCCCTTGGCGCATCGTTACGTCTACGCTTATACCATCACCATCGCCAATCAAGGTGATGTGCCTGCGCAGTTAATTAGCCGCCATTGGCTAATTACTGATGCAAATGACAAGCGGCAAGAAGTGCAAGGCATAGGTGTGGTGGGGGAGCAGCCGCATATTAAACCCGGTGACAGCTATACTTACACCAGTGGTGTTATTCTTGAAACCGAAACGGGTATTATGCAGGGGAGTTATCAAATGCGCGCTGAAGACGGCTCGCTGTTCGATGCTGACATTCCCGCTTTTGCCCTTGTGCCTCCCCATGCGATTCACTGATAAATAAATTTATGGCTACCTATGCAATTGGCGATATTCAAGGTTGCCTTGAACCGCTGCAATGTCTGTTAAAAAAGATTAATTTTAATCCCGCTAAAGATAAATTGTGGCTTGCTGGTGATGTAATTAATCGCGGGCCAGACTCACTGGCGACATTGCGTTTGTTATACAAATTGCGCGACTCCATTACGTTGGTATTGGGTAATCACGATTTACATTTTATTGCGGTCTACTACGGCCTGCGGAAAGCAGGTAAAAACGATACGCTCGAACCGCTGTTGCTCGCACCTGATCGCGCCGATTTAATTTATTGGTTGCGCCAACAAAAGTTAGTGCATCACGATGCACAATTAAATTTCACCATGGTTCACGCAGGTATACCACCGCAATGGTCATTGGACGATGCGCTGGCGCGCGCCAGCGAAGTGGAAACCGTGTTACAGAGTAATTCGCCTGAACTGCTTCTGGAAAATATGTATGGTAACTCCCCGGCGCGCTGGAGTGATGAGCTGCAAGGCGCCGAACGGTTACGTGTCATTACCAACTATTTTACCCGTATGCGCTTTTGCTCTGCACAAGGTGAGCTTGAGTTGGAAACTAAAGAAAGTGCCGATGCAGCGCCAACCGGTTTTGCCCCCTGGTTTTCTCTCTCCGGGCGTAAAATGCGCAACCATAAAATTATTTTTGGACATTGGGCTGCGCTTGAAGGGCAAGCAAATACCAAAAATATTTACGCCTTGGATACCGGCTGTGTGTGGGGCGGGGAGTTAACGGCTTTGCGCTTGGAAGATGAAGTATTATTTTCCTGTAATTGCTTGGCGTAGATGTATATTTTTTGTCCGTTATAAAAAATATATGAATTTATCCCGCTCTGTAAAAAGTTGTTCCATTCAGTTTTGATTCAATTTTCTATCGCTAGTATGAAACCGTGCATCAATGCAGATGCCGTTGTAATTCTTCGAGGATAGATTATGAAAATTAAATTGCTTCCCGCTATTATCGCTGCTGCTGGTTTTTTAAGCGCCCCCTTTGCACTTGCTGCAACCTATCAAAGTGAATTGTCTGCTGCATATGACGATGTTGATTATGAGGATTCAGATGCAGACGGTCGTGTTATTGGGATCGAAGGAAAATATTATTTTGCCCCGGTAGATACTTCTAATCATCCGCTTGCCGAAGCAGCATTTATCGAAAAATCAAGCAATGTGTATGCTCAGCTTGCTACTGAAGAAGTTAAGTTTGCAGGTCAAAAAGCTGATTTTTATGGGCGTTTAATTGGTGTTGATTTTTACATCCCTAATTCTCTGTTTTTCCTTGGTGCCGGAGTACAAGAATTTAAATCCAAAGTGCCCGCTGTTGTAGGTCAATCATCTGATTGGGAATCAAATTGGTTTATAAAAGCGGGTGTCGCGCCTGTCACCGGTTTATTGGTGTGGTCTGAATTTGTTGAAGATGTTGATGTGTCGGAAGAGTGGAATATTAACGGTAAGTATGTATTACCGCTTTCGGGTGAGCAGGCATTAAATGTAGAGGCCAGTTACGAAAAATCCAAACTGGGTTTCACTGACGATACTATCACTATGGCTGCAGATTATTACATAGATCGCAACCTGAGTATCGGCACCGGATTTGTTAATACCTCTTACACTTCGGTGAGTGGCGCAGAGACGGATTACTTTGTGCGTGCGCGTAATTTCTTCACCGACAAGGCTAGCCTGGAGCTCAGCTATGTGGATGGTGAAGTCGAGAATAGTTTAATGGTCGGCGGAACCATTCGTTTCTAGTGTTCTCTTTTAGTGAGGGTTGCTAGTAGCATTCGCTTTCTTAGTCGTCTGTTACACCAAAAGCCAGTTCAGTTTTGAACTGGCTTTTTTGTTATATAAATACATTTTTTAAATGCATTTTTTGTTTTTATCTTTACCCTTGCGTTTTAAGTCGATGGGTTTATAGTTAATCCGTCGGGTAGTGTTTTGTTCTCAGCATTTTTTCAGCTTAGAGTTAGGTTTGCCCGCGTGGTCGTGGAATTAAGGTGTCCGGTTGTTAGTTCTGGTATGTCCTGTGTTCTGGCTGTGTCGTTAGAGCCTTCGGTTAGCAGTCGCTTCCGTCAGTCTCTGCCCCCGTTTTTGCCAGTTGGCTTTTCTGTTGTCAGGTCGCGCCTGTTTTGGGATAAGAACACCTGATTCCTCTGTTGAGTCGAAACTCAACGCCTGAAAAAGTAATAGCTATTGTTCGTGGCCCGTCTGCGAAACCAGTATTTCCGGCATTTATAAGCTGGACGCTATTGCTCAAACATTATTTCTTAGTCGCCTGTAATAAAAACGATAACCCATGGGATCAAGGAGTTGTGCAGTGAAATATTGTTTATCCAGTCTGCGCTATTTTTACATGCACTCTGCTCGCTATGCCTTGGCCATTTTTTTATTGGCTTGCATTAACCCTCTGTTGGCAGAGGATGCAAAATACAACATGACACGCGGTGTTACCGACATCAGTGGTCAGGTTTACGATTTGCACATGATCATTTTTTATATTTGTTGTGCCATCGCAGCCATAGTGTTTGGGTTGATGTTTTGGTCCATTTTGCATCATCGCAAAGCCAAGGGCGCCACTCCCGCGCAATTCCACGGCAGCTTAAAAATCGAAATTATTTGGACCGCCATACCGGTAGTAATTTTGGTGGCTATGGCGATCCCGGCGAGCAAAACATTAATCGCTATGGAGGATACCTCCGAAGCTGATATCACCGTATTGATCACCGGCTCACAATGGAAATGGCACTACAAATATCTCGATTACCCTATAGAGTTTTATTCCCTGCTCGCGACACCGCGCGACGCTATTAATAATCAAGCCGAAAAAACCGATCTTTATCTGCGCGATGTGGATAAGCCCTTGGTGTTGCCAACCGGCAAAAAAATTCGTTTTCTGGTTACTGCGGATGACGTAATTCACTCCTGGTGGGTGCCTGCATTTGCCGTGAAAAAAGATGCCAACCCCGGGTTTATCAACGAGACATGGACCAAGGTGGATAAGCCAGGCATTTATCGCGGGCAGTGTGCAGAGTTGTGCGGAAAAGACCACGCGTTTATGCCCGTTGTTGTTGATGTGCGCAGCCCGGAGGATTTTGATCTGTGGGTGGCGCAGGAGTTGGAGCGTCAGGCACAAGAAAAGGCTGCAGAGGCAGCGCGCGGAAATATGACAATGGATGAGCTAATGGCACAAGGGCAAAAAACCTATGAAACCCATTGTGCCGCTTGTCATCAAATTTCCGGTGAAGGTTTACCCGGTGTCATTCCCGCACTCAAAGGTAGTGTGATGGCAACAACCGATATTCCCGCACATATTCAAATTGTCGTGAACGGTAAAGCCGGTACCGCCATGCAAGCTTATGGTAAGCAATTAACCAATAGCGAATTGGCGGCGGTTATTACTTACGAGCGCAATGCGTGGGGTAATAATACCGGTGAGTTGGTGCAAGCTGCCGATGTCGCCGCAGTTAAGGGAGGAGAATAATAATGAGCACCGAAAATAGCAGCGCATTGGGTAGTGACTTAGATCATCACCAGAGCGATGATCATCATGCGCATGACCACAAGCCACACGGCATCACCCGCTGGTTGTTTACGACTAACCATAAAGATATTGGCACGCTTTATTTGTTGTTCTCGCTGCTAATGCTGTTTACCGGCGGCATTTTGGCAATGATGATTCGCGCCGAATTATTTCAACCGGGTTTGCAATTTGTTGATCCACATTTTTTTAACCAGCTCACCACAGTACATGGTTTGGTGATGGTGTTTGGTGCAGTTATGCCTGCATTTGTCGGTTTGGCGAATTGGATGATTCCGCTCATGATTGGCGCGCCCGATATGGCGTTGCCGCGTATGAATAACTGGAGTTTCTGGATCTTACCTTTTGCCTTTACGATTTTACTTTCTACCTTTTTTATGGAGGGGGGCGCACCGGCAGCGGGCTGGACTTTTTACGCACCACTCTCCACTACTTACAGTAGCGATAGCACCGCATTTTTTGTGTTTTCAGTTCACCTGATGGGGATATCTTCCATCATGGGAGCGATGAATGTGATAGTCACTATTTTTAATATGCGCGCACCAGGCATGAAGTGGATGAAATTGCCGTTGTTTGTATGGACTTGGTTAATCACCGCATTTTTATTAATTGCTGTGATGCCGGTACTGGCGGGTGTGGTCACCATGGTGCTTACCGATAAATATTTTGGTACCAGTTTTTTTGATGCGGCGGGCGGCGGTGACCCGGTTATGTTTCAGCATATTTTTTGGTTCTTTGGGCACCCGGAAGTTTACATCATGATTCTGCCCGCCTTCGGGATCGTCTCCAGCATTATTCCAACCTTCGCGCGTAAACCCTTGTTTGGTTATGAATCCATGGTGATTGCCACCGCAAGTATTGCGTTCTTGTCGTTTATTGTGTGGGCGCATCATATGTTTACGACTGGCATGCCGGTAGCGGCTGAATTATTTTTTATGTACGCGACCATGCTGATTGCAGTTCCAACCGGCGTGAAAGTATTTAATTGGGTAGCCACTATGTGGCGCGGCTCAATGACGTTTGAAGTGCCGATGATGTTTGCCCTGGCATTTATTGTGTTATTCACCATTGGCGGTTTATCCGGCTTGATGCTCGCGATAGTGCCCGCCGATTTTCAATACCACGATACCTATTTTGTGGTGGCACATTTTCATTATGTGCTGGTGACGGGCGCTGTGTTTGGCATTATCTCCGGTGTTTATTACTGGATACCCAAGTGGACGGGAGTAATGTACAGCGAAAAAATTGGCCAGTTTCATTTTTGGTGTTCAATTGTTTCCGTCAACATGTTGTTCTTCCCTATGCATTTTGTCGGCTTGGCGGGAATGCCCCGGCGCATTCCTGATTATGCGTTGCAGTTTGCAGATATGAATGCGTTTATCAGCATTGGTGGATTATTGTTTGGTTTGTCACAGCTTATTTTTGTGTGGATGGTGGTTCGCTGCATGCGCAGAAAAGGTAAAAAGGCAAGCAGCCAAGTATGGGAAGGTGCTCAGGGTTTGGAATGGGAAATTCCGTCGCCCGCCCCTTATCACACGTTTCAAACACCACCTCATGTGAAATAACAGGTTGTGAATGGTTGATTGTTTTGCCTAATTGGTTTTCACACAGAGTCCGGAGGGCGCATGGTTTCGCACAGAACATTAATGCGCAAATTAATACTTATTTGTATTGCGATGTTTGCCTTCGGTTATGCCTTGGTTCCGCTCTACGACGTGTTTTGCGAAATTACCGGTATTAATGGCAAAACCAGCAATCAACCTGCAACTACCAGAGCCAAGGTTGATGAGTCGCGTGCGATTAAAGTGGAATTTTTGGCTAATCGCGATAGTTCTATTCCCTGGGGTTTCTCGCCGGAAATGACGGATATAAGCCTTCACCCCGGGCAGATAAAAGTAGTGAATTTTATTGTGGAAAATCCAACCGATGAAGCAATGGTAGGGCGCGCCGTGCCATCAGTCTCGCCTGGTGAGGCCGCCAAATACTTTATAAAAATTGAATGCTTTTGTTTTACCGAGCAACCATTGGATGCTCATGAGCGCAGAGCTATGCCGGTTCAGTTTTATATAGATCCAAAACTGCCTGCGCATTTTACCACCATCACTCTCTCGTATCGTTTATACAAAAATACACCACAGGTAGTCGGGCGGTAGTTTGCTTGTGCGATTGGAGGAATCACTATGCGTGTAGATCATCAGCGTTACTATGTTCCCGAGCAAAGTATTTGGCCGATAGTGGGGGCTGTGTCGTTATTTTTTATTGGTATTGGTGCCGCGCTATTGGTGAATGACCTGGCCAAAGACCAGCACGGCGCCGGAGGCTATGTGTTAGCCATTGGTTTTGCACTCTTGTGTTATATGTTATTTGGCTGGTTTAAAAATGTAATCAGCGAATCTATGGAAGGGCTTTATAGTTCGCAAATGGATCGCTCATTTCGCCAGGGCATGAGCTGGTTTATTTTTTCGGAAGTGATGTTTTTTGCGGCGTTTTTTGGTGCGCTTTTTTACGCCCGAATGATTGCGGTGCCTTGGTTGGATGGGGCAAGTAATAATGTGATGACGGGCGAAATTCTCTGGCCGAATTTTGAGGCAATGTGGCCGCTGACAAAAACCCCAGGCGGTATAGAAACCCAGCCTATGCCGTGGGAGGGAATTCCACTGTACAACACACTTATTTTGTTGGCGTCTTCAATCACACTGCAATTTGCGCATATAGGCATAGAGAAAAATAAACATGCCCAGTTGGGTTTTTTTATGATGTTAACCATAGTGCTGGGCGCAGTATTTTTATATTTGCAGGGTTATGAGTATATGCATGCCTATAGCGACTTGGGCTTACGGCTAGATTCTGGTGTTTATGGCAATACCTTCTTCCTGCTGACAGGTTTTCATGGGCTGCATGTGACCTTGGGAACGGTGTTTTTATTAGTTATTTTTTTACGAATTTTGATTAAAGGGCATTTTACTCCAGAGCGGCACTTCGGTTTTCAGGCCGCTGCCTGGTACTGGCACTTTGTGGACGTGGTATGGCTTAACTTATTTATTTTTGTGTATGTACTGTAACTAACCACAACCTTGCTGGTTCGTTTACAAGCTTGTGGTTAGGTTTGGATATCGGTTAGTAAGGGCGTGGATTAGGTGTAATAACACCAGTCAGTAAGAGGATGATGAGTAGTAAAACAACGGCGGCAGAAAAAAATAAGCGACGACCTAAAAACTTGGACATTTGCGGAGCTTTGTCGTCATTTTTAATCATCACAAATAGTGCCTGAAACAAGCTAAACACAACCAATGCCAGTAAACAGATTAAGACTATTTTTATAAACATAATAAATCCCTTGCAGGAGTGGAGGTATGACAATTATAGCGTTCAATCGCTATTGGGTTATGCGGTGGCATTGGGTATTCATCTGTTTGCTCGCCACTGCCTTTCTTATGTCATTGTCGTTTTGGCAATTGTCGCGCGCCACGGAAAAAAAACAAACTCTGGCGCGCATTGCGCAATGGCAAGCGGCCGGAGCACTGACTTCACAGCAGCTATTAGCACTTGGCGATCAGGATCTGGACGGTGTGCACGTCAAATTCGCGGCCCGTTGGGTCTCCCCCATTATCTGGTTGTTGGACAATCAATTAGTCGATGGCCGCATCGGTTACGATGTGGTGATTCCGGTTGAAGAAATTCCTGCTGACTTATCAAACTCCGCATCTACCAACTTGGTTCCTCCGGTGTTGATTAATCTTGGATGGGTTGCTGCGGTTGGTGGGCGCGAGCAGTTACCGGATGTTGCGATTCCAGCGCAATTAATGGTTGATGGAGTTTTTCGTACCGCCCCTCAAGGGTTATTGTTAGGAACTAATATTGAAGATAAGGGGCACTGGCCAATGCGCATTCAGCAATTGGATGCATTAAGCCTTGCTCCCTATTTGCCGTCATTAACTACCTTGGGTGTGATTTTTCAGCAACAACAATCGCCCTACCGCGTGCATTATCAACCCGTGATATTACCACCCGAACGCCATAGAGCTTATGCATTGCAGTGGGCGCTGTTGGCAGTAGCAGTCATTGTGATTGCGCTGAGTGCAAGTGCAAAAAAGGAGTTGATTCATGACCAGTCGTAAATTTTTTAGTTTATTTCTACTTTGCGCCTTGGTGCCATTACTTGCGGCCAAAGTCAGCCTGGCATTTGGATGGTTTAGTCACGACTCGGTGAATAAAGGTTATTGGCTGGAGCGTGAGATTGAATTGTTACCCAACGCCGAGGTGAATACTCCCGCGTGGCGTTTGGTTTATGTGACACCAGAGTCCTGCGCAAAAGATTGCGAGCAAGCGTTATTCACTATGCAGCAGCTTTATACTGGCCTTGGACGTAAACAATTGAATATTCAACCGCTGGTGATTGCGGCAGAAAGTCCGAATTCACTCCAGAAATTTTCATCCCTTTCGTGGTTGAAAAAAAATACTCTTGCCGAATCTTTGCAAAATCAAATCGTGATTGTGAATCGTGACGGGCTTGCTCTTTTGCGCTATCCGGTGAATGCCGATCCTGAGCAAATGCAGAATATCGCCAAAGATATCCGCACCGATCTATTGCGTTTAATGAATTATGACCGGAGCGGAACATGAAATATTTTTCTACTTTAGTCAGTTTTACGCTGGTACTAACGTTGGTTGTCATCGCGCTAGGTGCTTATACACGCTTAACCGATGCCGGACTTGGTTGTCCGGATTGGCCGGGCTGTTATGGGAAATATCATGCGCCAGTGCTGGATCATCACATTGCCGATGCGCAAGAAAAATTTCCGCACTTGGAAGTAGATCCTTACAAGGCGCGCAATGAAATGCTGCACCGTTATATTGCTGGTTTATTGGGCCTGGCAGTGTTGGCCATTTTTATTGCCAGTCATTACATTAAACGCTATCGCCGTTTGGCATCGGCTCTTTTGTTGCTAGTAATTTTTCAAGCAGCCTTGGGAATGTGGACAGTAACGCTCAATCTGTTACCGCTAATTGTATTAGCGCATTTGTTGGGCGGGTTCACACTGCTGTGTTTGTTGGCATTATTGCGCGCAGAAATAGCATGGGATCGAGCACAAAACTCAACCCCTAAGAATAATAACGTCGCTGAACCGGCTTTGTCGCGCTTGGCCGGTTTTGGTTTTGTGGTGTTGTTGGTATTAATCGCGCAAATTGCATTGGGCGGATGGACTTCTACCAATTACGCGGCTGCAGTTTGCAACCAACTGCCTTTTTGTGAAGCGGGTTGGCAGGAGCGCTTTTCTCTGGCACAAGTTTTTCATTTGCCGCTAGGGCATGAAACTTATGAATATGGTGTTTTACCTTACGAAGCGCGCATGAGTATTCATGTGTCGCATCGCGTGGGTGCGATTGTTACGCTCCTGGTGTTCGGTGCTTTTTTATACGCCTGTTGGCGCCGTGCCCAATCCCACGTAATGCGCAAGATGGTAATCGCAATGAGTTTATTGTTATTACTGCAATTGACCTTGGGCTTAATCAATATTATTGCCTTGGTGCCGCTGTGGAATGCAGTTGCACATAATGTGGTTGCAGCTAATCTGTTAATGATGCTGGTAGTTTTTTTACGACAAATTGCTTTGCGTAGGGATGTTATTTTCCCTGCGTCAGTAATGCCAGCACAAACAGAAATTTCGTCGCCAAGGCATAGTGTTGTTCGTTCTGTTGTGAATGAAAATAAATTTTCACAAACACCAAATAAAATTTAGATAGGGATCATTCAAACTAAGGGGGAGAAATAACATGGCCATAACAAAAAGTGTATCGCCCGGTGTGAGTTGGCGCGCAGAAATAAGTAGCTATGGTCGTGCTTATTATCAGTTAACCAAACCCAAAGTCGTTGCACTCTTGGTGCTGACGGCGGTGGTCGGCATGATGTTGGCAAGCCCGGGAGTGCCAGACTTCTTGCTTATTGCCACGGCTAGCGTGGGTATTGCATTGGTGTCCGGCGCGGCGGCGGCATTTAATCATGTGCTAGATCAAAAAATTGATGCACAAATGGCGCGCACTCACATGCGGCCTTTGCCTAAAGGTCGGCTGACAAGTAATCAAGCTGTGATTTTTGCCTGTTTGTTAGCCGTTGCCGGATTCTTATTGTTGATGCTGGCCGTAAATGCACTCACTGCCTATTTAACGCTGCTTGGCTTATTTGGTTATGCCGTGGTGTATACCATGCTATTAAAGCGCGCCACACCGCAAAATATTGTAATTGGCGGTGTGGCGGGTGCACTACCGCCGGTGTTGGGTTGGACGGCTGTCACCGGCAGCGTCAGCAGCGAAGCGCTATTGTTAATGATGATTGTATTCGCTTGGACACCACCACATTTTTGGGCGCTGGCAATTCACCGCGTCAATGATTATGCCAAAGCCAATATTCCCATGTTGCCTGTTACGCACGGCATTGAATTTACCAAAACGCTTATTTTGCTTTACACCTTGTTGCTTATGGCAGTGTGCTGGCTCCCTTATTTAATTGGCATGGCTGGAGTCGTGTATTTGTGCGCAAGCCTTTATTTAAATATTGTTTTTATTCGCCATGCCTGGCGGTTGAAATTCAAGCCTGATGCAAATAGTGCTATGGCAACATTCCGTTTTTCTATTGTGCATTTAATGCTGCTGTTTTTAGCACTGTTGGTGGATCATTATGTTATTGCCTTTTTTGCCGGTTAATACAATATTTAAACCAATCGCAATTATGGTGATCTTATTTTTCAGCCCACTGTTGTGTCCTGGCGTAGCGATTGCCCAGGCTGAACTTACTGTGCAAAACCCATGGGTTAAATTGGCACCGCCGGGCGCCTCCGTGAATGCGGCTTATATGAATCTTCGCAATGATTCGCCGGAGGAAAAAATAATTGTGGCAGTCAGTGCAGATTGCTGCACGCAAGTGATGATGCACCAAACGCGGCGCGAGGGCGACAAAGTGTATATGGATCATCACGACAGGCTGATAATTCCTGCGCAATCGGAGCTTCAGTTGGCGCCCGGTGGTTTACATTTAATGTTGTTGGGTGCAAACGCTCCGTTGACCCTAAACGACAAGGTAAATATTCATTTTGATTTTGCTGATGGAACACAACACAGCGTCAGTATTCCGGTGAAAAAGGCTGCAGATGATTAGTGTGAATGCCACCCGCAAACTTCATCATTATTGGCTCTATGCAATGGTTATTGTGGTGAGCCTAACGCTTGGCATTTTTGTGGGGGCTCGCCAGCTATCGCCCGAACCGGTTTATAACAACGCACAGTTATTGCCAGCACCGAAAATGCTGCCGGAATTCAATTTGACCAATCATTATGGTGAAGCAATCCGTTCAAGTCTTTGGCGAGGTCGCTGGTCGCTGGTCTTTTTTGGCTTTACCTCTTGCCCCGATATTTGCCCGCTGGAATTACAAAAGCTGGGAAAATTGTTGCGAGTGATGCAGGGAAATACCGGATTACAAGTGGTTTTTATCAGTGTTGACCCCGAGCGCGATACTCCCACTAAGCTGCGCGACTACGTCGGTTTTTTTCACCCGGACATTGTGGCACTCCAGGGAAGCAACAGTGAGCTTGCCCGAACTGCCCAATTTTTTGGTGCTGCGTATGATCGCTCGGTGATTATTGACAGTAAATTATTAAGGGTGCCTGCGGGAATAGATATGCCTGATGGTAGTGGCGATGTGTATCAAGTAAATCATTCTACACGCATTTTTATCGTCAACCCTGAGGGCGCTTACAGTGGCAGTTTTATGTCGCCGTTTGATGCCGAACAACTTGAGGCCGACCTCAGCCTGATGATGACACACTAAATTCTGTTGTTTGTCGTTTCGGTATAGGCTGCAAAGTGCTTAGCAATAAATTGCTTAGAGAGAGCTTGTAGGGCTAGATGAAGCAGTTATCTACTGCTGAATTTTTAATAGTATTTGATCTAGCTGGGTGGAGGAGGCCATTTCAATCACGCTATATACTGAATCTGTAAGACGAATGCATTTATTTTTCGCCCTACCAGAAACGCGTCGAACAATTTAGTCGAACAATCTAATAGTGAATAACCAGTCGCAGAGTTGTTGGAGGAAAATATGATTTCTCATGTTGCAGGGCTTTTTACGCATCCACATAAAGAGTGGGAAGAAATTCGCGATACCCAAGAGACAGTGTCCCACTTGTACTTTGCGCATGTTTTATTTCTTGCGCTTATCCCACCCATCTCAATGTATATAGGCACCACGAAGGTAGGGTGGGTAATTGGCGATGGTGCGCCAGTAATGCTCACTGAATCTAGCGCATTAACCATGAGTGTTTTAATGTACTTGGCGCTGTTGGCCGGTGTGGGCGTTATGGGCGCGTTTATCGATTGGATGTCGCGCACTTATGATTCGGCTCCCGGGCTTGCGCGCTCGATTGTATTCGCTGCGTACACGGCCACGCCTTTGTTTGTTGCAGGGCTTTGTGCACTTTATCCCAATGTGATTTTGACCATGTTGGTCGGTATAGGCGCGGTGTTTTATACCGTTTATCTGCTCTATACCGGCATTCCCATTTTTATGAAAATCCCTGAGGATGAAGGCTTCGTTTACGCCAGTTCCATCCTCACTATCGGGTTGGTAATGTTTGTAGCCTTAATGGCGATTACTGTGTTGATTTGGAGTTTTGGTTTCGGGCCTGCCTATACAGGTTAGCAATTAAAATTTGGTCGCAATAAAAAAGCCGACGCAGAAAAACTGCGTCGGCTTTTTTTATTTTTGTGGTCTTCCAATAATTATTTCAGGCTGGTAAATACTTCGGCAGCAATTTGCAAAGTGTCGTTAATGTCCGCTTCGGTGTGCGCACCTGACATAAAACCTGCTTCGTAGGATGCTGGTGCCAAGTAAACCCCGCGCTCCCGCATGCCGTGGAAAAATTTATTAAAGCGTGGAATATCGCAGGCCATGACTTGTTTGAAGTTGGTGACTTTTTTCTCGCTGGTAAAAAAGAAACCAAACATACTACCTACATGATTGGTGGTGAAGGGGATGCCCGCTTCATCTGCCAGCTTTTGTAAGCCTTCTACTAATTGCGTAGTGCGTGCACAAAGGTTGTTGTAAAAGCCTTCCTGTTCCAATAACTCCAGAGTTTTTAAACCAGCGGCCATGGCTACGGGGTTGCCAGACAGGGTGCCAGCTTGGTAAACCGGGCCTGAGGGCGCAATCATTTGCATAATGTCGCGACGGCCGCCAAAAGCGCCCACGGGCATACCGCCCCCAATGACTTTGCCCAGAGTGATGATATCGGCGTTTACACCGTAGTGGCCTTGTGCGCCTTTATGCGCAACACGGAAACCGGTCATCACCTCATCAAAAATCAAGACGCTGCCGTACTCATCACACACTTCACGCAGGCATTCCAAAAAGCCAGGCACCGGCGGCACACAATTCATATTGCCTACTACCGGCTCAACAATAATGCAGGCGATTTGGTCACCGAGCTTGGCAAAACATTCGCGCACTTGTTCGGCATTGTTGTAATCGAGAGTGAGTGTGTGATCAGCCAATACGGCTGGCACACCCGGTGAGCTGGGCACACCCAGGGTCAGTGCGCCGGAACCGGCTTTAATTAATAAAGAATCAGAGTGGCCGTGATAACAGCCTTCGAATTTTATAATTTTGTCGCGTTTGGTAAAAGCGCGCGCGAGCCTGATGGCACTCATGGTGGCTTCGGTACCGGAGCTTACGAAGCGCACCATTTCCATATTGGGAATTAAAGTGCAGAGTTTTTCAGCGAGCGTGGTTTCGCGTTCAGTAGGCGCACCAAAACTCAAGCCAAACTTGGCGGTTTCGATCACGGTGTTGATCACGTCCGGGTGTGCGTGGCCCAGAACCATCGGCCCCCAGCTTTGGACGTAATCGATATATTTTTTGCCGTCTGCGTCCCACACATAGGCGCCCAGTGCGCGTTCAAAAAATACCGGTGTGCCGCCCACGGCTTTAAATGCACGTACTGGCGAATTCACGCCACCGGGAATTGTTTTTTGGGCTTGTAAAAATAGTTCTTCGGAGCGGCTCATGGTGAATCCTTAAATTAATTTTTCAATTCAGTAAATTTTTTGGCTTGGGCGGTAATGTCATCCGCCGCAAATAAACTGTGACAAACGGCGAGCATATCAGCGCCGGCATCCAGTAATTGTTTGCCATTCTCTAATGTGATGCCGCCAATTACCACAATCGGTATAGCGCTAAATTGTTGGCGCGCTTCGCCAATCAATGAAATTGGCGCAGGGCGCGCGTTAGGTTTGGTACTCGATGGAAAGAATCGACCAAAGGCGATGTAGTTGGCGCTGTCTTTTATTGCTTGTTGGGCGAGTGTCAGTGAATCGTGGCAGGTGACACCGATGATTGCGCGACTGCCGAGAATAATACGTGCCGCCACTGGGTTAGTATCACCTTGCCCCAAGTGTACGCCGTGTGCGCCAACTTCTTTTGCAAGCTCTACATCGTCGTTAATTAATAATTGCGCCTGATATTGATTGCATAGCGCAAGCAAATTTCTGGCTTCAAATGATCGGCGTACTTTGTCCGAGGTTTTGTCTCGATATTGCACCAGCTTGCAGCCACCTTTTAATGCGGCGGCTACGGCGGTGAAGAGTTGATCCCCCGGGAGCAATTGTGAGTCGGTAATCGCGTAGAGTTTATTGTTCATATTAGAAAGGTTTCACCACCACCAAAATGACGATGCCAATTACTAGCAATACCGGGAACTCATTAAACCAACGAAAAAATACGTGGCTTTTGGTGCAGCGATCATCGCGCAGCTGCTTCCAGTAGGCGACGCAGGCGTGGTGATAACCGGTGAGAATGGCCACCAAAACTAATTTGCACCAGTACCAGCCTTGGGTTGAGTAATAGCTCCAACCGAGCCAGCTCATCCAAATCCCAAAAATAAATACCGCGACCATTGAGGGGTTGGCGATACCCCGTAGCAGTTTGCGCTCCATAATTTTGAAACGCTCGCGGCTGATTTCATCTTCGCTCATGGTGTGATACACAAACAGCCGCGGCAAATAAAACAGCGCCGCCATCCAGGTGATGACAGCAATAATGTGTAGTGCTTTTATCCACAGCATAAGTGCATCTCAACGATAAATTCGGCAAGGGTTCAATTCAACAAACGCTAGATTCGATAGTAGTTATCGATGTTGCGGCGGCTGATTATACCCAGTGGCTGGTGTGAATCGCTAAGTGATTCAACCCAAAGTGCATCCAGCTGTTGGCGATTCATCAATTCCAAGGCTTCAAATAGATTTGCATCCGCAGGGATTCGTTCAAGGTCGTAGCGACGCGCGGGAATTTCCAGCAGGTTGATTTGCTCTTCGCTAGCACTGGTTTGCAAATCGCTGCCTAAATTTTGCGGATCGTTTTGCAGTGTCTGCAAATAGCTATGCAGGTCCGCCGGTTGCAGCAGCTGATTATTTTCGCGCAGTAAAATCCAGTGTGGATGATGACTGAGCAGTTGCTGCGCGGTCGAGACGTTGATGAGGTTATCGCTTATCACCAGATGGCGATCCATCAACCCACGTACCCCGGTGTTGCCAAGCAGTTGTTCCATTGCTTCGGTGCTGCGGAATTTTCCCTGAATACGCAGTACGTGTTGGAACAAGCCATCGCAGCGAAATACCCAGCGGGTGGTCAGGCAAGCGGCAATCACTACCAGCATGCTGGGGAAAATAATATTGGGGTTATAAGTGAGTTCGAGGATTGCCATCATCGCGGCGAGTGGGGCATTGAGTGTGGCGCCCATCATTGCGCCCATACCCAAAATCACATAAAAACCGATGGCGCTGGCGGAGCCGGGCATCAGTATTTGCGCGGCACTACCTACTGCGCCGCCGATACAGGCGCCGATAAACAGCAATGGTCCTACTACCCCGCCGGGCATGCCCACGCCAAGGCTAATGGATGTGGCGAGCAGCTTAACGACTGCAATCGCCAGAAGCAGCGCAAAGCCTATTTCGCCTGCGAGGGCGCTGCTAATAGTGTCGTAGCCTACGCCCATAATTTGGGGAATCCACAGGGCGCAGATACCGGTAAACAATCCCGCCAAGGCGAAGCGCAGGGCGATAGGCCGGTTTAACGCCCAGCGACAACTGGCACCGTGCAGGCGAATATAGGCCGCCGCAAAGACGGCGACTACCAGCCCGACCAAACCCATCAGCGGCAGCTCCCGTAAATCCCCCATTACGGATTGTGCATTGATAAACGCGATTTCGGGGCCAAAGGCCAGTCGCGTCATGGTGGCGCCAGCAACGGCCGCGAGGGTGACAGGGATAAAACCGGCGATGGTGTACTGCATAATCACCACTTCCATCGCAAAAATTACTCCCGCCATCGGCGTGTTAAAACAGGCAGCGATGGCAGCGGCGACTCCGCAGCCAGCCAGTGGTCTCAAGCTGTTGGCAGGCAACTTTAACCATTGGCCGAGCAAACTGCCGCTACCTGCACCCAGATGCACGGCTGGGCCCTCGCGACCCACCGATTGCCCGGTTAGCAAGCAGGCGGCGCCGCCGAAAAACTGGGTGATTACGTTGCCCAGAGGCAATCGCCCTTGATGGTTCTGCAGGCGATCCATGACATGCCCAATGCTGGTGGCGTGATGGCGCTTATCGACCAGTTGCAATATCAACCCCAGCAGGATTGCTCCGGCGACCGGTAACGCAAAGTGCATGAGGGAACTGATGGCTTCAAAGTTTTCAAAGCTACCCGGCAGGAAATATCCCAGTGGCAATTCCACCGCCCAGCGAAACAACACAATCACTGCGCCGGCGATAATTCCGGTGAGCAACCCCAGTAGCGTCAATTGCGGCAGGGATTCCGCCCCCGCCAGTTGATCGCGCAGGGATTCGGCATATCGACTAAAACCAAGGCGGCCGCTGTTGGCGCGGTTGCTGTCAGGGGGGTTATTGGTGGCGTTCGGTGGAAGGTTGGCGGGCACAGTGTGTTCCTGCTAAAGCGTTAACTGCGACGCCACCAGCGTTTTCCGGATGCGGCGGCAGCTTTTACTTTCGATTTATGAATAAGGCTCTTATGATAGCCCTCTTTATTACTAACCATGGCACAGGGCGCGCTCAGAATACCAGAGTCGTATGGCCCTTATGATTCTCCATAGTTAGAAACACAGCGATGATATTGAGCAAATTTCAGGGGGTTGAGGTGATTAAAGCGGCGATTGTTGGTGGAACCGGTTATACAGGGGTTGAGTTGTTGCGCCTGCTGTCCAAACATCCACAGGTTGAGGTGACTATAATCACCTCACGCGCCGAAGCGGGCACCAAGGTTGCTGATATGTACCCCAATCTGCGTGGCCATGTCGATCTGGCGTTTACCGAGCCGGACGTGGCGCTATTGGGCGAATGCGATGTGATCTTTTTTGCCACGCCTCACGGTGTCGCACAGAACATGATGAGCGGTTTGATGAATACCAAGGCGCGCATTATCGATTTGTCCGCTGACTTCCGTATCCGCGATGTGCCGCTGTGGGAAAAATGGTACAACCAGCCCCATGGTGCCCCCGATTTGGTCGCACAAGCTGTGTATGGCCTGCCCGAAGTGAATCGCGAGGCGATTCGCACGGCCAAACTGGTCGCTTGCCCCGGTTGTTATCCCACCGCCACCCAATTGGGTTATCTGCCGCTGATTGAAAACAATCTGGTCGATCCAACCCGTTTGATCGCCAACGCCGCCAGTGGTGCGAGTGGTGCCGGTCGGCAAGCCAAAATCGACAATCTTTTGATGGAAATCAGCGATAGTTTCAAAGCCTATGGTGTGGCGGGGCATCGTCACTTGCCAGAAATCGAGCAGGGCTTACGCGATGTACAGCCCGCCGGTGTTGCGCCAGTAGCGCTGACTTTTGTACCGCATTTGTTGCCGATTATTCGCGGAATTCACGCGACGCTTTATGCAACTCTGCTTGATGCTAGCAAAGTGCCAGATCTGCAAAAGCTGTATGAAGATCGTTATACCAACGAACCTTTTGTGGATGTATTACCCGCAGGTGTATTGCCGCAAACCCGCAGTGTGAAAGGCTCCAATGTTTGCCGTATCGCTATTGTGCGCCCGCAACAGCGCGATACAGTGGTGGTGTTATCGGTGATTGATAACCTCACCAAAGGCGCTTCTGGTCAGGCGATCCAAAACATGAACATTATGTTCGGTTTTGAAGAGACTGCCGGTCTGGATGTTGTGGCTTTAATGCCCTAATGACGGTTTAGCGCGCGGGATGAGCTGTCATCCCGCGAATAATAAAAACGATGACAGATGAAATCTGCTATGGCCAAAGTTAAAGGTTCTCCCGTTTATCGTCTCAAGCTGGTGCCTCATCGCCCGTTGAAATCGGCGCTTATTACCCTGCTATCTATTGCCTTGGTCTTGGCTGCGGTTGTTGCCGCTTATCGCTATGCGGAATATAAGGCCAGTATTGAGCGACTTTCACCCGCCGAAGCCAAAGCGTTGCGCGGTCAATTGGACGTTATGACCACAGAATCGGCTGAGTTGCGGCGTGAGCTGGCAACCTATCAGCTCAGTGCCGAGGTGGATCGCAAAGCTGGTGAGGAGCTGCGTCAACGGGTAATGGAGTTGCGCGAGGAAAAAGCTGCATTGCAGCGGGATATCGACGTATACCGCATTATGACCTCCAAAAAGAACAGCAACCCCAAGGGAATTAGTTTTGGTGTGTTTTCAGTCTCGCCAACTACTGACAGCAAACACCAGTTCAAGTTGGTGATACAGAAACTGGCCGAGGGGGATGATGATTTTGTGGGCGATCTCACGGCAACAGTGGTCGGTCAGCAAGAGGGCAAAGAGCGCAGATTTTCACTGCACGAACTGGCGGTAAACCAAGGCGAATCGATGGCCGCCACCATCCCCCTGAATTTCAAATTCTTTCAGAATATTGATACGGAAATCCTTATGCCAGATGGCTTTACTCCAGATCGCCTTGAATTGGCGGTAAAGTCCAATGCGCGCCGGAACCCGGTAGAGGCGCAGCTGGAATGGCCAAAACATAAATAGACCTTTACTGAGGAGCCCCTGATGGCATTTTCCAATAACCACACCTTGATTTCGCGCGCAACCAAAGTAGTCGGCGATTTGTACTTTACTGGTGAGCTGCAACTGGAGGGCAAGGTGACCGGCAATATCATTGCCGAGAATGAAAAGGATGCCAAATTGGTGATCGCGGATACTGGTGTTGTTGAGGGTGAAGTTCGCGCTCCGGTAGTCATAGTAAACGGTAAGGTGCAGGGCAATATCTACTCCACCAAGCATCTGGAGCTCGCTGCCAAGGGGAATGTTATCGGCACGGTGCATTATCACTCGATAGAAATGGTAAAAGGTGCACAAGTGAATGGCAGTATGATCAATACCCAGCAGCAAACCGCCAGTGCTCTGGAAATAGCGGCCGATCAAGCTTAATAGTTGACTGTTTTACTAGGGTAAAGGGATAATAAATCTCGCCCTTGCGGGCTTTGTTGTTATCCGGAGTGTTTATGTCTACCGCTGAAATTTATATCCCTCAAGTTGTCACTGTTACCGACAGTGCGGTGGCGAAGGTCAAAAGCCTGATTGAGGAAGAAGATAACCCGGACCTCAAGCTGCGTGTTTATGTGACTGGTGGCGGTTGCTCAGGTTTTCAGTACGGTTTTACGTTCGATGAGGCAGTTGCTGAGGATGACTCTGTAGTTGAGCGGGAGGGGGTAAAGGTTGTAGTTGATGCTATGAGCTACCCTTATCTGGTCGGTGCCCGAGTAGATTACGAAGAGGGATTGCAAGGTTCCAAATTTGTTATTCAAAACCCCAATGCTTCCAGCACTTGTGGCTGCGGTTCATCGTTTACTGTCTAGGTTTATCTGGCGTGTATTGCTCACGCGTAATACACGCCACCCAGAATTACCTCTCTATTAGCACCCGTTACTTCCTTTAAATTTACTGGCTGCCGGCTCATGGTTTGTTGGGCCAGCCATGCAAACGCCATGGCTTCTACCCATTGTGGGTTTACACCAAGGGTGGCGGTGGTATCTAGCTTATCTCTTGTCAGTAGAGCTTGCAGGCGCCTCATTAAATGCGAGTTGTAGGCTCCGCCCCCGCAGACAAAAACTGCTTTGGATTCAGTACTGAGTGCTGTAATGGCATCGCTAATCGTAATGGCTGTTAGTTCAAGCAGTGTTGCCTGCACATCGTTGGCTGGGATATTAATTCCGGCCAATGCTTGGTCTAACCACTGACGATTAAATGCTTCGCGCCCGGTACTCTTGGGGGCGGCTAGTGCGAAGAAGCTATGCTGTAGAAGCCTGTTCAGTAACTCCTGATTAATTTTGCCTGTTGCCGCCCAAGCTCCCGATTCATCATAACGTTTGCCTGTATGCAGTAGTGTCCATTCGTCCATCAGGGCGTTGCCGGGGCCAGTGTCAAAGCCCAATGTAAGCCCTAGCTTGGGGAGCCAGGTGAGATTGGCCATGCCGCCAATATTCACAATAACTCTATGCTGTTCAGGTGTTTGAAAAATGGCGCGATGAAAAGCCGGCACCAATGGGGCGCCTTGGCCACCTGCGGCTATATCGCGCCGCCGGAAATCCGCAACTGTGGTGATCCCGGTTAATTCGGCAATAGTGTTGGGGTCGCCAATTTGCAGGGTGAAGCAACCTTCAGGGGAGCCTGGTGGGCGATGGCGGATAGTCTGCCCGTGGCTGCCTATAGCAATTACCTGATCGGGTAGGATATTGGCTTGATCGAGCAGTTTTAGGCTTGTGTTTGCAAATAGTCGTGCCAAGTCAATATCGAGTGCGCCCATGCGATCAATCTCATTGGAGGCAGGTAGTGCAAGCGCATGGATTTGCTGGCGAATGGCATTGCTCAATGGCTCACTATATTTAGCAATCAGACGCGGCTGCGCTCCGAATTCCACCAGCACAGCATCTATTGCATCCGCACTTGTGCCAGACATTAAGCCGATATAGAGATTGGAGTGGGACATTGGATTATTCCCGATGTGCAATGATGCCACCTTGCAGGTGGCATCATTTGAAGAGCTAATTGCCGCTGGTGTCGTTGTTTGCAACTGCCAGACGATTAGATGATTTGAATTGATCCAATTTGGCAATCAGTGGGCGTGTGGTTTCGTTGAATCGTGCAAGCTCGGTCTTCTCTATGCCAATAGATTTTGGCAGCGGAACTGTAACCGGGTTGCGTACCTGTCCATTTACATGAAATTCATAGTGTAGGTGCGGGCCTGAGGCTAAACCGGTAGAGCCAACATAGCCAATCACATCCCCTTGGCTCACTCTGGCACCATTCCGCATGCCTTTGGCAAATGCGTTCATATGGCCATAGAGTGTTTGTATACCTTGTCCATGTTGGATGATAACTGTGTTGCCATAGCCACCTTTGCGTCCCGCAAAGGAAACTTTACCATTACCTGTGGCGCGAATAGGTGTTCCGCGTGCAGCAGCATAGTCTGTGCCTTTGTGCGCACGGATAATATGCAAAACAGGGTGTTTGCGTGCCAGATTAAAGTGAGAGCTAATGCGAGCGAATTCAATGGGGGTGCGGAGGAATGCCTTGTGCATGCCGCGACCATCCGGCGTGTAGTAGGCGCTGTTACCAGCTTTGTCGGTGTAGCGCACTGCTTTAAATGTTTTGCCGCCGTTAGTAAATTCCGCCGCTATTACTTTGCCGACGCCAATTTTTTTTCCATTCAGAAATTGCTCTTCATACATCACTTTAAAGCTATCGCCTTTTTGTATGTCCAGAGCAAAGTCGATATCCCAGCCAAAAATATTTGCCATTTCCATGGTCAAATTGCTTGGCATGCCTGCGCGTTTGCCGGCCATATAAAGAGAGCTGTCAATAGATGCTTGGCGGAAGGCATACTTCACGTCGGGCTTAAGTGCAATTTCTTTGCTGGTAAAGCCTTTGGTGCCGCGATCAAAGGTCAAGCTATTGAGTTCATCGACAACATATTTCAGGCCATTCAGGCGGCCGTCTTCGACAAGGAATTCCATCTTTTGGCCTGGGCGAATATTGCGCAGATCCTTGGCATCCTTGGCATCGCTAAATAATTCGTAGATGGCGCGATCATTGAGTCCAGCGCGCTTGAACAAAACCGACAAGTTGTCGCCATTCTGAACAGTAAACTCTTTCCATTGGGGTTTTGGTGGCGCCACATCGACAGGTTCTTTTTCTGCCGGAGCGGCAATTTGCTGGATGATGGTTTCTACAGGAGGAATAGCTATGGGGGCGGCTTGGGTTTCTGTGCCTTGAATCTCCAGTCCTGGGATATTGCTGCTTTGTATTATCGTTGAGGATTGTGTTGTATTGCTATCCGTACCTAACAAAATCACTAGACCAGCAGAGAGCAATGCTGCGGCCGCAAGGTGTCCGCGCGGCACATGCTCAAGCAGGGTCGATCGGGCAATGGTGTAATAGTGTTTCATTGGTGGCATCGTAAAAGTCGTAATTCTTTATAGGAATGTGATCCAAGAAAGAGCATTTATAGCAGAAAAATATGCCATTAACACCCCAAAAGTTCATCACTCCGTAACAAGGGTCTGTTTTGGTCTTGTAATTGAGGAAAGTTGAGGTATCTTTGCCGCCTTTTTGTTCCTAATCGAAACACTTTTTTTAACCTTGGTTGGTGCGTTATGACAGCAATTGACACTAATTTCTTGCAAGAGTTGCAAGCCCGCGGACTTATTGCACAGATGACTGGCGGCGATGCCATAGTCGAGCATCTCAATTCTGGCAGTCGCACCCTTTATTGTGGCTTTGATCCGACTGCGGACAGTTTACATATTGGTAGCTTGGTGCCGTTGCTGATGCTCAAGCGCTTCCAGCTCGCCGGCCACAAGCCTATTGCCCTGGTGGGCGGCGCCACGGGGTTGATTGGTGATCCAAGTTTCAAAGCGCAGGAGCGTAAGCTCAATACTGCTGATGTGGTTGCTAATTGGGTTGATAAGCTTAAATGTCAGGTGAGTCAATTTATCGATTTTTCTTGCGGCCAAAATTCGGCCGAGGTTGTGAATAATCTGGATTGGGTTGGGAAAATCGATGTACTTACCTTTCTGCGCGATGTGGGTAAGCATTTCTCTGTCAACAACATGATTAATAAAGAATCGGTAAAGCAGCGTATCGAACGTGAGGGGGAGGGGATTTCTTTTACCGAGTTCACCTACATGTTGCTGCAGTCCTATGATTTCTCCGAGCTCTATGTTCGCAATGCCTGTACTTTACAAATTGGCGGTAGCGACCAGTGGGGTAATATTACCGGTGGGATCGACTTGACGCGCCGTATGCATGGTGCGCATGTGTTTGGTTTGACTATGCCGTTGGTGACCAAGTCGGATGGCACCAAGTTTGGTAAAACTGAGTCGGGTACTGTGTGGCTTGATGCAGCAAAAACATCGCCTTATGCCTTTTATCAGTTCTGGTTAAATACTGCCGATGCTGACGCCTATAAGTTCCTGCGCTACTTTACTTTTCTGTCGGTTGCCCGGATTGAGGCTATTGAAGCGGAAGATGTTGCTCGCCAGGGTAAGCCTGAGGCGCAGCGAATTCTTGCTGAAGAGGTCACCAGGCTTGTGCATGGCGATGCTGGTTTGTTGGCTGCCCAGCGTATTACCCAGGCGCTGTTTAGTGATGAGTTGTCTGGCTTGAGTGAGTCAGATTTCTTGCAGTTGCAGCAGGATGGATTGCCGTCGTCAAAGTTGATTCGCGCAGAAATCATTGATTTGCCGCTCACACAGTTATTGGCTGATGCCGAATTGGCTGTATCTGGAAAGCAAATTAAGGATGCATTGGTGAGAAATGCGGTATTTGTTAATGGTGTGGCTAAATCTATCGATGACAATATGCAGGCGGCTAATTGTTTTGCGTCAGGAAATGCTTTTTTTAATCGCTTTTATCTCGTGAGAGTGGGTAAGAAGAAATATCACTTGTTTGAGGTTGTATAGTTTCTGTTGTTATTGATGGATAAGTGATCTCAATCGAAGTAAGGGTGAGATAATTCCCCGAAAGAGCT